>CALMMI010000084.1 GCA_937868245.1 uncultured Ignavibacteria bacterium
GCTTTGGAGGCGGTATCCATATCTTCCGCAGGAAACCATGAATATGTTCCATCCCCTTTTGCTGACAGTTGAACACTTGCTCCTGCACAAAGCGGGAGGACAGAATCTACAGTTATTTTTTCTGCAATTTTGACAAGAAATGTTTGATAGCTTTCACATGTACTTGACGTTATTTTTAAAGTATATTCTGTTGTTACGCTAGGGCTTGCAAAAGGGTCTGAAATGTTTGGATTACTTAAACCATCAGTTGGTGCCCACGAATATGTAAAACCTGAAATAGGACGATTCCCTATTTTTACACTGCTTCCTGCACAAATTATTGACATATTACCGACACCATTTACATTACAACTTCTATTAAAGCAATGGTTTCCAAATAGATAATCCATAAAATTGGGCAAGCCGCGTCCTAAGTATTTCTGAAAATTGATTGCATCAGCCTGGTAATTGCATCCTGATCCTCGTACCGTAGGATTGTTAATTACATCCATATAACTTCTATCACCAGAGACTATATAGATTTTGCCGTCCGGTGCAATTTGCATTGCCGAATTTTTAAAGGGTATAAGAGCCCTTACCGGAAACACTATTTCTGAAGATTGTATGTTTGAAGATGGAATAAAAGTAAGATCGTATTGAAACAATCCTGAAAAAGCTAACGGTAATCCTAGGTTTGTTTTTCCAAGTGCATAGAGGAGTTTATTATCCGGTGAAAAAGATACACCGAAAAACAATACACTCGTATTGGGGCTGCCGAGTTGATTGTAATTTGTAACTGCTCCGGTAATTCTGTTAAAATCAAAAAGTGCTAAGAATGGTGTGTCGTTTAAAGATGTGGTTGCTACTGCAAGTTTGGTACCGTCAGGAGAAAATTTCATACAGCCTTGTGTATGTTTTCTTTGAATGTCTTCAAAAAATGAAACAGTAGCTTTTGGGTCAACCCCTTTTTCTGTAACATGGAAAGAATAAAAGTAGTTTTTTGAAACATCCTGGGCAACTATCCAAAATCCGGTTTCAGAACAGTCTAATGTACCTGTAAGTTTTTCAGAAACACTGTCGATTAAAAAAACATTTTTAAGCAGGATATCGCAATCGGGGTTTGCCACACTGATTAGTGAATAGAACAATGCTGTATTAACAGGTGTGTTGCCTGCTGTCAAATCAGGGGTAGTAAATATGTAATACTCTAAACTATTTGCAGGATTAGGGACAATCAAGGCACTCTGAGAGCCGGAAATACCACCCTTTAAACCTGTCCCGTTAGCTACTATTGTATGATTCCCGTTCCAAACTGTATCTCCATTTGTATAAAAGAGCAGCTTGCCGGTTATTTTATCTGATATTACAGCGCATCCTTCTTGCGTACTCAATTTCCCGTTGGTAATCTGAACGGGAGATCCACTCTGAAAACTTATTCCGGCACGATCTCCAAAATACCAATTATCCGCTTCGTGCTGCGCACTTAATTTAAATGCAAGCAAGAAGAAAAATGATATAAGAAGTATATAAGTCTTCATGATAATTATCTATACATGACATTTTGTTGTTCAAGGTAAGCCACTGTTCCGTAGCCAAAACTTCTATAGGAAAGTGAGAAACATAAGTACTAAACTATTTGATGAACTAGGTTTGTCGCAGATATAGGAATAAAGTGAAATACAATTCTGTAAAATAAACATAATTTGATTCAATATTATCTTACGACAACAACTTTTT
>CALMMI010000085.1 GCA_937868245.1 uncultured Ignavibacteria bacterium
TCAATTTCTCCAATCCAACGACCCCTTAAATCCGGAGGAAAGTGAAAAATTTTTCCAACCCATTTCCAATATTTATGTCTCCATCCAACTTTTTCAAAATATACCCAGATTAAAAACAAGGGTATTGTTACATAACTATAATTCCAAACTAAATTTAAAATGTCGAACCACTTATACTCTTTTGTACATTTTAATACTATACCTACTACCGCAATTGTAAATAGTGCAATTGAAGTTAAGAAAACTTTAAGATCCAATTTATGCTCTTTCATATTATCACTGTTTGAGATTATACATAATACGAAATTGATTATATGCTGCAAAATTAGAACAATAGATTGAATCCACAAAAATATAGTTCAACTTCTCAGTAACTTATCTATTATGTTTCAGTTATAAGAAGGGAAATTTAAAAAAAATGATTCTAAAAAATGATTCTAAAAAATGATTCTAAAAAATGATATAAAATTACCCTTCTACCTGTGACATAATACTCTTCATTAATCAACTCATTTGTTTATCTTGGATTAAATCATATTTCACTTCCATAGCAGATAGAGGGTGAGTACCTTCATTATCGCTGCTTCAATTTGCAAAAATTAACTCTTCTATTTCCCCTCCTTTGCCTTCCTCTCTTTAAACGTAGCATAAATAGCCATAGAATGCCCATGCCCCAAATCAAAATCCTCTTTTAACCAAGCCACAATTTGCCCGGCTTTAACACCCGGTTTAAGCAAGCCTTTTTCTTCTGCAATTTTATAGAAATCTTCGGGAGTTTTCCCTGTTTTTGTTTTTATGTTGTCTATGTATGCTTGGAATGACATGGTATTTACCCTTAAATTATTATAAACTCACTTCTTTTTCTTCTTAGGCGACGCTTTAACAACCTTATTATAATCCAGCGCAAGCCCTACCCAATAATCAAAATTCTCTTTTGATTCAATAACATCTTCTTTGATAAGCACATACCCTTTATATACCTTTCCTTTCATCAGCATACTCCTGCAACCAGGCTTTTCAATAGAAGTTTCATGCAAATCATGGGCAATACGGCACATCAATTCGTCATCACCTGTACTCATACACATTTTGCCATCTACCATAAACAGCGTGCCGCGCATCATTCTCGTTTCTTTAACATCAGTAATCCCTGAGAGTGCTTCGCGAACTCTTTGAGTCAGCCTTTCGTTATAAGCCATAAAGATTATTATGTTTAGATGGTTTATTCAGAGCATAAATCAGGTAAGATATTCTATTCTTTAATGTAATGCTCAGCATCAATCAAAGTATTCACATCGTGTTGATAAAGCGCATATTGAAATCCCTTTGTAATTGCGTATCCTCCGGTTTCACCCTTTTTATTTATGGCAAGAAATCCCACTTGAAAATCCTTGTAGTCCGACTGTTGTTTTACAATTCGTTCAACTGCCATTTTGCAGGCTTCGGCAGGGGATTTTCCATTTCTCATAAGCTCCACTATCAGGAAGCTTCCGCACATTTTAAGAACTGCTTCGCCTTTCCCTGTAGCAGTTGCAGCCCCAACTTCGTTATCCACATAAAGCCCTGCACCTATGATGGGGGAATCTCCCACACGCCCGTGCAGTTTCCACGCAAGTCCGCTTGTGGTACACGCACCCGAAAGATTGCCTTCCGAATCAAGGGCAAGCATTCCAATAGTATCGTGATTATCATGGTCAATTTTCATTGGAGAATATTGATGTTCCTTACACCACTTTTCCCATGCTTCCTTTGATTCGGGAGTAAGCAAATTTTCCTTTTTGAAACCATTCGCAAGTGCAAATTGCAATGCACCTTCACCTGCAAGCAATACATGAGGTGTTTTTTCCATAACAGCCCGCGCAACAGAAACCGGATGCAGAATATGCTCTAAAAATGCCACTGAACCGCAATTACCTTTTTCATCCATTACACAAGCATCAAGAGTAACCCTGCCGTCACGGTCGGGGAAGCCACCGTAGCCAACACTTTGGATTTTTGGGTCGGCTTCTGTAACTTTAACACCCGCTTCAACGGCATCAAGTGCGTGACCGCCTTTTGAGAGAATCTCCCATGCGGCAACGTTTGCTTGCATTCCAAAATTCCAGGTTGAAATTACAGCTTTCGGGTTTTTAGGTTCGGGAGTTATTGTATCGGGCATAGAAAATCCTCCGGCAGCAACAAGCGTAGAGGCAAGTGCAGATTGTTTGATAAAAGT
Source organism: uncultured Ignavibacteria bacterium (assembly GCA_937868245.1). Lineage (GTDB taxonomy): Bacteria > Bacteroidota > Ignavibacteria > Kapaibacteriales > UBA961 > JADJXV01. Next base: position 2,216 of record CALMMI010000085.1, read on the forward strand.
TCGGCGAGTGGACATGGACATTTTGTAGTAGATGTTAGAAATAAATTCAATTTCCCCAAAAGCCATAAACAATTGAATTGAAAAAGCAAAAATAGTATTTTTTCCAATATTGATACATGAAACATTCGTTGCTTATAACCTAGTCCATACATCAGATAAAGGAAAACAAATAGATATTGAATTGCCCACATTTGTATCCTTTGTACTAATGATTCCCAAACTCACCATATTGACTTATTGGAATGATAGTTTTTTAGGTTAATTTTGCGTGTACAAATGATATACAATTAATCTTAATTCTTCATCCCCCTATGCCACGTATCTTCCTTATTGACTCGATGGGACTTGTGTTCCGCGCATATCATGCTCTTTCAAAATTAGGTCTGCAAACTCCTTCCGGTGAACCTACCTCAGCTGTTTACGGGTTTGCTTCCATTATCGGTTCGCTCATCGAACGTGAACAGCCTGATTTTATCGCAGCAGTATTTGATACTAAAGAACCAACCTTCCGTCATAAATTATACGATAATTACAAAGCAAACCGCCTCGCTTTTCCCGAAGAACTTGTTCCGCAGTTAGGAAGAATTAAGGAACTTATTGATGCTCTTGGTATATGTCGGATAGAACTTCCCGGGTTTGAAGCCGATGATATTGTAGGTACTCTTGCTCGAATGGGTGCGGAAAAGGGTATGGAAGTACTTTGTATCACATCCGACAAAGATTATTTTCAACTTGTAGGGGAGAACATCAGTGTTCTACGTCCCGGTAAGGATGCAAGCGAGTATGATATTTACGGGCGTGAAGAAGTCCTCCAGAAGTTCGGTGTCTATCCTGAAAGTGTTATTGATTATTTAGCTCTAATCGGAGATTCGTCTGATAATGTTCCAGGGGTGAAAGGAATCGGAGAAAAATCTGCCCTTCCACTTATTGAAAAGTTTGGAACAATTGAGCAAATCTACGAGCGATTGCACGAAGTGGAGAAAGATGCCATACGTAATAAACTAACCGACAGCAGGGATATGGCGTTTCTATCAAAGGAACTTGTTACGATTCACCGTCATGTTCCAATCGAAATAACGCTTGAGCATTGCGCCCGTCAAATTCCGGACATTGCCAAATTGGATGCCTTGCTTACTACGCTTAA
>CALMMI010000086.1 GCA_937868245.1 uncultured Ignavibacteria bacterium
CGAGCATAGATATACCCCTATTGTTCGCAGGCATCCTGATATCCGCTATGAAGGTGCGATTCATGAACAGATTGCCGGTTCAATCTACGCTGCAGGTTTTGAAATTATCGATTCTCCTGTAATAATTCGTCATTTTGGATATGCGGAGCATTCACCTGAAAAGATAGAACGGAATACAGCTTTACTTCACAAAGAATTAGCCGACAATCCCCAAGATAAATGGCTTACGTATCATTTGGGGCTAACAGAGTGTGCTGCGGGCAATCATCAAGATGCGAAGTTACATCTTGAATCAATTGTTGATTCACCTGAATTGTCAACAGAACAGATTGAAACAGCAAGATTACGACTTGCGCAAATTGCTTTGGCTGCTGGTGAATCAGATAATGTAAGAAGCTGGTTAGACTTCAACAGTACCGATATTCACCGTGAAGGGTTGCGTCAATTTAACCTGGGTGCATCGTACGCAATTCAAAAGGAATTCCGAAAAGCAATATCTTGTTTTTCAGATGAAACAACGTCTAATTCACGTTTAGTCAATCAATTAGAGCTTCAATCGTTTATAGATGGGATTTCTGTATTTCTTATTTAAAATAGACTATGATTTTACTTATTCCTTCAATCGACCTATCGAACGGACACTGTGCCCGTTGTATCATGGGTGAGCCGGGTACTGAGAACATGTACTCGCTCATATCCGATCACCCGTTCGAGCTTGCACGACTATGGCGACGCGAAAACGCCAAAACGCTCCATATCACCGATTTAGACAGTATGAAAGGAAGAGATAACTCTGAAAATTACAAGACAATTTTAGAAATTGTAAAATCAGTTGATATTCCTATTCAGCTCCTCTCTAATTACCATACCATTGAAGAATGTCGGTTTTGGCTTGAGCATGGCATTTATCGTGTGATTGTTAACGAACTCATTTATACTGATCCTGAAGGTATTAGAGCATTAGTAGAAGAATTTACTCCAAGTAAAGTAGTTGTTGGTATCCGTGCTAAAAACGGACAGGTCGTTTTTCCTACTCTCAAGAAACAAGTGAGTGATACAGAATATGCACTCTATGCAAAAGAGCTGGGTATTAAGCGGTTGGTCTATACAGATATATCATGGGAAGGTTCTCTTGCAGGTCCAGATTTTGAGATGCTCCGCCGCATTGCTAAAGAATCCGGCTTGCGTGTTACCGAAGCAGGAGGTATTGCCAGCCCTGAACAACTATGGAAAGTTCAGGAACTTCATAAGGATGGGGTAGATTCTGCAACTGTAGGGCGTGCCCTTTATGAAAACCGTTTCCCCTGTCAGCAAATATGGAGGCAAGTAGAAGCACAATTGGAGCCTGCAATTGTGGAACGGGAGATGTAAAAGTAAGTATTTAATTTACCCTTAAAGTAAAACGGGCTTTCTCCTTTTCAAGAGAAAGCCCGTTTCTTTGCGAGAAGGGAAATATATTATCAGCGAACAACTGATAATTTCTGTGTCGTAATTTTGCTTCCGTCTTGTGTAAGAATTTGAACAAAATATACACCGTTTGGCAATTCAGTTGTTTCAATCCCGAATTGATACACACCTGATGTTTGGAATTCACTGTTAACGAATGTTGTATTGAGAGTTCCAAGAGCATCAATCAATCTGATTGTTACATTAGAATTGTTAGCGAGTGCATAACGAACAGATACATGATCACTTGCCGGGTTTGGCATAACTTCGACTGCAACAGTATTTGAAGCCGTTACTTCATCAACACCGTCCGGTGCAAGTGCTTTGTATTCTGTATTGATAGGGTCGTAGTTAGCCCATTGTGAATCCCAACGATTCAAACCAAATGCACCGCGATATGTTACTTTTTCAAAGAATGCATCTTCAATACCTGATACCGAGCCAACTCTTGTAAAGTCTGCACCTGCAAGAACAGGAGAGCCTGTTTTTGGCATCGGATTGAATGTAGTTTCTGCAAACGGAGTCTCGAGTTGAGCATTGTTTGGTGTTGACTTATCAATGATATTACTATATGCAGGTTTTGCAAGCCAATTTGCATCGAATCCTGTTGGTACTGTGCCCCCTGCAGTATTCATTACTGATGTTTTGATACCATAGAAAGAACAGTTTTTAATAGCAAGTGAATCAACCATCATTGCGCCCATTGT
>CALMMI010000087.1 GCA_937868245.1 uncultured Ignavibacteria bacterium
TTCAATATTTCTTGACTTTCGTCAAGAAAGTACTCGTTTATTTGGTATCGGGCTTTTCCAGAGGTATAGTGTGAAGCAATTCTATGTGGTAATAGACTGAAACCGTTAGAGGGAATATAAACACAAGTAACCGATGTAAAAAATCACTGTGGTATATGAACATCATAATCGTAAATCGACTGGTTTCAAATATTCAACCTTCAATACATTCAAGCATTTGTATTTCTTTATCCATAGAAACACTCAGTAAGTTTAATACATCGAATAATAGAGTTCAACTTTTTAGATAGAATTTACTGAAGATATTTGAAATTACATATAGGTATTGTTATACAAACAAAAAATACAGATTATTTTTAAGAATCTACGTAATAATTCTTTAACAGAATCAAAATAATTGGCACAAAAAAAAGGATAAAACACTTTAGAGCAAATAGCTTGTCTCTAAAATCATTTTATCCCTTCAAAAATCTGTATGTGTCTTTATTACTTTTACATAACGGTTTTATATGTGTTGAAATTCCTATTCATCAATATAATTTTTATGTTGGAATTTACACGTAAGGGCATGCAACCAGCTGTCCTGCGCCTTTATCCTGCATCGGTGGAACAGCATTTGCACAATCAGGCTTTGCAATCGGGCATCGTGTTCTAAAGCTACAACCGCTCGGTTTATTAAGTGGATTTGGAATATCCCCTTCCAATACGATACGTTGCTTGTCTTTGCGGCGTGGATCCGGCTGGGGTACAGCAGAAAGCAATGCAGAAGTATATGGATGCTTCGGCTCGAAAAACACTTGATCAGCTTCGCCGATTTCCACCATATTCCCTAAGTACATCACAGCTATTCTATTGGAGATATGATGAACAACCGATAAGTCGTGAGCAATAAACAAATATGATATACCAAACTCCTGACGCAAATCCTCCATCAAATTAATAACCTGTGCCTGAACTGAAACATCAAGTGCCGATACGGGTTCATCGCAGATAATCAAGTCAGGGTTTGTGGCAAGTGCTCTCGCAATACCGATTCTCTGACGCTGCCCACCGGAAAATTCATGAGGAAACCGTGCAGCATATTCCGGTTGCAGACCTACTTTTTGAAGTAGCCATTCTACTTGATCGTTCACTTCTTTTTTCGACATTTCGGGCTTATGCAGTTCAATAGGCTCTGCTACGATCTGCTTTACAGAAAGTCTGGAATTAAGAGAAGAATACGGATCTTGAAAAATCATTTGGATTTTAGAACGGTACGCTCGCATATCCTTTGTAGAAAGGTTCACAAGATCGGTTTCTTTACCGTTCTTATCACGATAAACTACACTTCCTCCGATATGAACATCAGGGGAAACATGCCGTAAAATATTGATAATTGCTCTTCCTACTGTTGTTTTCCCACAACCTGATTCACCAACCAAGCCAAGGGTTTCACCACGCATGATATTAAAACTAATACCATCTACAGCCTTTACTTCTCCAACTTTGCGCTGAAATACTCCCCCATGAATTGGGAAAAACACCTGTAAGTTTTTTACTTCGAGAAGTATATCGTTTTTATTTGTTGATGTCTTACTCATGGATTTGTCCTCCTGCTATTTCAGGTTGAACTAAATGACATCGAACAAAGTGGTTATGAGTAATTTCTACAAGGGGTGGTTCAATTGTATCACATTTCTCTATTTTAACAGGGCATCTGGTACAAAATTTACAACCGACAGGAAAATTCATAATGCTTGGAACATTTCCGGGGATAGCTTCAAGCCGTTCATGTTTTTCACCAGGTTTGTGTGCTCTTGGAATTGATTTCATCAACCCCTTGGTATAGGGATGTAACGGACGGTCGAAAAGCTCAATTACATCAGCAATCTCCTGAATTTTGCCACCATACATAACAATTACTCGTTGGCATAACTCAGCAATAACAGCCAAGTCATGAGTAATCATAAGAATTGCAGCTTCTTTCCGCTTTTCTTTAAGTGTAAGCATCAGCTCAAGTATTTGCGCCTGGATAGTTACATCAAGTGCAGTTGTAGGCTCATCTGCAATCAAAAGTGCAGGATTACAAGCAAGTGCAATTGCAATCATCACCCGCTGTCGCATACCGCCGGAGAACTGGTGTGGATAGTCGTCAATCCGCTTTTCCGGAGCACGGATTCCAACCAACCTGACCATTTCTATTGCACGCTTACGGGCTTCCTCCT
>CALMMI010000088.1 GCA_937868245.1 uncultured Ignavibacteria bacterium
CAGCCGGTGTCGTTATCGCTCCTGGAGATATAAACGATTACGTTCCATTGTATAAATCAGGTGATTCAGGGTTAGCCACGCAATATACGATGAAGGACTTGGAAGACGCTGGACTCCTTAAAATGGACTTCCTCGGTCTTCGAACCCTATCGATCATCGATAATACTCTTGAGCAAATCAAAAGAAATCATGGTGTGGAAATTGACCTTGATACGATTGATCTGGAAGACAAAGAAACTTACGAGATGCTAGGAAAGGGAAAAACTCAAGCGGTGTTTCAGTTCGAATCGGGTAAGATGCAGGAGTCTCTCATAAAGCTCAAGCCGACAGATCTTGAAGATTTGATAGCGATGAACGCTCTCTACCGTCCCGGTCCGATGGAGAATATTCCTGACTTTATCGATCGTAAGCACGGACGTAAACCGATTGAATACCTGCACCCTATCATGGAGAAGTGCCTTAAGAAAACGTATGGTATCATCGTTTATCAAGAGCAGGTTATGCAGCTCGTGCAAGATATTGCCGGGTTTACACTCGCCCAAGCTGATTCTATCCGACGCGCGATGGGTAAGAAGAATCCTGTAGAAATGATGAAACTGAAAACACAGTTTATCGAAGGTGGAGCTGAGGTAAATCAAATTCCAAAGAAGATAGCCGAAGAAATATTTGAACTTCTGATAAAGTTTGCTGCATATGGTTTTAACAAATCGCACTCATGTGCTTATGCGTATCTCGCTTTTCAGACTGCTTGGTTGAAATGTCATTATACAGCAGAGTTCCTTGCTGCGAATATGACCGCTGAACTTAATGATCAGGATACAATTGTCATATTAATCGATGAAGCAAAGTCATTTGACATCAATCTATTGCCTCCCGATGTTAATAAATCGGTTGCTACATTTACTGCAACAGATTCCAAAAATATAGTTTTCGGCTTGGCGGGCATTAAAGGTGTAGGGATTCATGCGGTTGAATCTATCATCAAAGCGCGAGAGGAAAAGCCGTTCTCATCTTTCTTTGACTTTGCATTCCGTTGCGACAGCAAGGTTATTAACAAACGGGTCCTTGAAGCACTAATTGCTTCAGGTGCTTTCGACTCATTGAAAATTGGACACCGTGCCCAACTGTTCGCAGCTATCGACAGTGCACTCGAATTTAGTAAAATGTCGAATGCCACAGAAGGTGATACCGACAGTTTATTTGGCGGGAATACTATTGAAACAGATATAGTAGAGCCAAAGTTGCTCCAAATACCTCATTGGTCAGAATCCCAACGTCTTGAGAAGGAAAAGGAAGTACTTAATTTCTATATAAGCGGGCATCCGCTCATGAAATATGAAGCGCATCTTCGTTCATTTAGCAATTTCTATTTGGGGCAAAAGGAATCACCGCTTATCGGTAAACAGGTACGTGTTTGTGGATTGATAACAAGTGTTCGAACACGTCTCGACAAAAAAGAACAAACCATTGCATTTGTTATGATTGAGGATTTTACCGGTAAAGCTGAGTGTATTTTTTGGAGTGAGGCATACAAGAAATTCGCTCAATATCTTATAGAAGATACTGTTGTAATGGTTAAAGGGAAAAGTGAACTCAATGCCGACGCTCTGAAAATAGTTGTGGAAGATGTAGTTCCGATTGAAGAAGCGGCTGCAAAACTTGCTAAAGGGTATCATCTTTCATTGGATATCAATACCGTTTCGAACGAAGACATTAAAAAAGTAAAAGAACTGTGTAATGACACAAGTAAAGATGCTAAGATAATGTTTTCAATAAACGAAGCGGGTGTCCGACGTTCGCAATTCTATGCTCAAGCCCGACTTCCTGTACGCCCTGAAACGACAAGTCATCTTGCAAAATTGTTCGGAACACGGAACATACGTTTCCTTACGGATTAATATGAGTGTATCAGTTATTATTATTTCCTATAATACTGCTACACTTACGTTGAAGTGTATCGCCTCTGTACGCGCAACTTTTTCCGATTGCCCCATTATTGTTGTCGATAACCGGTCACCTGACGACACAGTAAAACAAGTTCAAAAGCACTTCCCGGATATACACGTTATTGTTTCACCTGAAAACAAAAGCTACGCAAATGCTGTAAATATAGGGATGCACGCCTGTAAAACCGACTATGCAATTGTTTCAAATGCTGATGTTGAATTCAAGGACTCTTCAATTTCAGTATTAGCTGACTACCTTGCCAATCATCCAAAAGTAGGAGTGGTTGCCCCCCAACAGGTTTTTCCTAACGGTTCTTGGCAAAGAAGTTATGGCTACGTGCCTGGAATTAAGGAAGGTATATTGGATTTTTTGTTGATTACAACTATAGAACATTTTCTACGTAAGCTCTTTTTTCATTCATTCCGAATAGATAAAAACCCAAAACATGTCGATTTTGTAGATGGTGCGATTCTCGCAATACGAGTTTCTGCATACAATTCTATTGGTGGGTTTGATGAGGTGTTTTCGTTTTATACAGAAGAATCGGATTTTTGCTATCGTCTGACTAAGGCAAACTGGGGAGTAGTATTTAATCCCCAGGCAATTGTAATGCACATTCGAGGTGCAAGTTCCGGAGCTGAGATGAATCTATCCGAGGCGACTCTTAAGAAATTGATTTTTTCCAAGGTACAATTTATCAAAAAGCACTGCTCACCTATCGAGCAAAGAGTATATGTATTTCTTGAATATGTTCATTACTCGATGAAAATGATAGTTTGTAAAGCTGCAGGATTGTTTAGCAGTTTGCCTTCCATTCAAAAAAAAATTACCTTATTTGAACGTATCTCCACAAATTTGAAAGAATATCTGTAGTATAATTACTGTTATTCTACTGTTACCCAATCAATATACCATTGATAGTTGTTCTATGCTGCATTTACAATAGACATCGTAAATAAACGTATCCATTTGATTGTTATGTTTATTGAAGAATAAAAACACCTCTTGCAATACTTCATTTGAAATTCCGCTAGCATAAGGTTTGTAAACCCTGTAAACGGAAGTTCGATACTATATGTTATTCGATATAAAATTTGTACAAAAAACGGAAGTATAAATTATGAAAGAACTAAAAAGCACAGCAGTTCCACCGGAACGTGCAATTGCCGTATCCGTCTCCCCAAAAGGGGGAGACAGGGCGATGGCACTTGACCATTTGGATGAACTGGAATTCCTTGCCGAAACATGCGGAGCTGAGGTTGTTGCTAAAATCTATCAAGAGCGGGAAAAACCGGACGGGTCAACAGCAGTAGGGAAGGGGAAAGTTCAAGAAATTAAAGAGATGGTAGAAGAAGACAATGTAACCCTTATCATTTTTGATGATGATTTAACTCCTGTTCAAGTAAGAAACTTGCAAAAAGAGCTCGAAGTAAAGGTAATTGACCGTAGCGGGTTGATTCTGGATATCTTTGCTAAAAGGGCACAAACAGCAGAAGCGAAAACACAAGTGGAGCTCGCTCAATTACAGTATCTCCTACCACGGCTAACGCGAATGTGGTCGCACCTTTCCAAACAATTTGGTGGAATCGGTTCTAAAGGACCCGGAGAAACCCAAATTGAAACTGATCGTCGTATGGTACGGGATAGAATTGATATGCTTAAAGAACGGCTTGAGCATATCGATACCCACAGGCAACAACAGCGAAAAGGCAGACAAGGTATGATTAAATTTGCACTTGTGGGTTACACCAATGCAGGTAAATCAACACTTATGAATGCGATGACGGATTCAGGGGTGTATGTAAAGGATCAGCTTTTTGCAACATTGGATACTACTGTTCGCTCAATTGAATTACCGAATGGTAAAAAGGGTGTTATATCGGATACTGTTGGATTCATCAGAAAATTGCCTACACATTTGATTGCATCATTCCGAAGTACGCTTGCGGAAGCATCGGATGCAGATGTTCTTATGCACGTAGTGGATGCATCTCATAAGGCATTCAGAGAGCAAATTGCAGTTGTAGATGAAACATTAGCTGCATTGAAAATCGAAGGAAAACCGACAATTCTGGTATTAAATAAAACGGATGCTATTACCGAAGATGAGCGGAATCAACTTAAAATTGAATTCCCGGGTAGTATATTGATTTCTGCGGTTAATGGTATTAACTTGGATAAATTACTCATAAAGATGCAGCAATTATCCGAGACAGGGGTTTCAATGATTCACTTGGAACTTCCATATTCTCAGATGCAACTACTTCCAAAACTCTATGATTTGGGTGAAATAACATCACGCTTGGAACATGACGACGGCATAACAGTTGAAATAACTGCTACAGATGCTACCAAGGAAA
>CALMMI010000089.1 GCA_937868245.1 uncultured Ignavibacteria bacterium
CACAGCAGCATAGTTGTATCTTCTCATAAACCGTTCACCGATTGTATTGCCTAATGAATCAATTGCTGTTGAATCTCTGGGAGTAGAGTTCGTGAGTTGAATCCCTTCAGACGAAAAACTGGTCGATAGGTTAACAGAGAAATTAGTAAGACGTGCTAACCCCTTGCCTTCGGAAATCAGATATTTGTTAATTCGCACGTTACCTGCCGACGTTCCATTCGGGTTTATGTGTTCACCTTCGTCATAAAGTGTAAATCTTGAACTCCCGTTGAAACTGACAAATTTTAGTGCCGGAGTGCGGAATGACATAAAAATGTCATTGAATTTTAAGGAATCACGTTCGAAATCATATCCGCTGCTTAAATCTAAAGCTACAAGATCTACATTCAAATCAGGCATTGTATCCTTTTGAGCAATCTTTGCCTGAATTGTATTTGCAACTGAAAAAGAAAGAAGTTGTGAAGCTTTATCGCGTGGCGATTCTCCGCCGTCGGTTTCGTAATGTGAATATTGAATCTTGTTTCCTGTTCTAAGGTCTAGATATTCTCCAACTTTATCGGTGGTTCTAACTGAATATTCCGGTGTAAATGAATAACTCAGCGAAGGAACAAATACATGACGGAGAGCTTTAATGCCCCATAGATTAGGTTCAAGTACCCCATAAAGTCTGGTGGAAGCCCCAACTCCCATACTCATGCTGTAATCTCTATAGGGCAGTGCAGAATGCTCATAAAAATTGTTTACTGAGGAGTCACCAGGATTCACTGATTTTGTGACTTTTCTGAAAAACCAGTTTTCGCGATATGAAAACTGCGGTGTAATTGAAAAGTATCCAAGTTTTGGGGAAATTGATATGGAGGGTGAATGCCGGATTGCATACTGTTCATTTCTTTGATAATTAGTATCATACGTTTGAAGGGCAGTGTCCCTTAAAGTAGTATATCGTTTTTTATCCAGATAGTAATTAGCATTACCTCCATACGTAATTGAAATTTGTGAAAGCCAGTTATCAGAATTTACCAGATTTTTAAAAGGCATGATTTGTGGAATTTGATACGAGAAATTCGGCTTAACCTGGTATTCACCTGTAATGATATTTTGGCTGCGTGAGAATGACAATGCAAGGGAAGAGCCATTATCAAATTGTTGTGATAAGGAAGCGTTCGAGTATATGTTCTGGGTGATTCTCTTGGTTATATCCGTCTCATAATTTCGGTTGAAGTTTTGTGATGAGAAGGTAAGGCTTGCAGCAATACTGGATTGCGGTGTAAGTTTCTGTTGATGGTTAAGATCAAAGCTCCAACTTTGATCTGTCGGCTCGTCGGGATTCACTCTACGGCGACCAAAAGATAAATTAAAACCACCATTGAGAGTGTTTTGGTATTTGTACCGGGTAGAATTCCTAACCAAAAAGCCTGTTTTTGTGAAAATATCGGCTGTAAGCTGAGTATCATAATAATCACTGAGAGCAAAGTAATATCCCATATTTTGGAATGTTACCCCGTTTGTGTTCGAGAAAAAGAAGGTTGGTATGATAATGCCTGAACGTCTGCCGGACTTGTTTTCAAAGTATAGTCCGAAGGGGAGAGCAAATATCGGCATGTCCTCTACATAGAGAATCAGAGGATCGAGGAAAATTTTGTCTTGGGTAATTACTTTCATCTTTGGCGAGCCAAAGTAATAGTGCGGATGCGGTTTTGCACACGTTGTGTAGCAACCGTTTTCTATAAATAGGGTGTTGTCATTTACCCTTTTTACTTTAGAACCGAAATAAAAACCATCTTGAACTTTCGTTTCACCCAAAGTTATCGTCCCGCGTTTGGTTTGAAAATTGAAGAGCAATTGTTCTCCTACAAATTCATCACTTTTATCTGTGAATTTAGGGAAGCCTACAAACTTTCCGTTGGAGTCTTTGGATGACATTGCTGTCATGGTTGATGCATTGAAATCAAAAATGAGGATTTCTGATTCGAGTTTTTGCTCTTTGAATACCGCTTTGGACTGTCCGCGTAATCTCATTGTTTTCTTACTTAATGAAAACGTTACGGAGTCCTTGGCATAGTATGTGACAACAGTATCAAGGTCACTTTTTGATACAGGCGAAAGGGAATCGGATACGATACCAAGTGAGTCTTTTTGTTTTGATAGTGTATCGGGAATTTTAGTGGTAGCATTGCTTGGTTTTGAAAGCGAATCAACTTTTGAATTGGTGAGAAATGAATCTTTTGGGGTATTTGTTTTTAATGAAGCTACTGATTTCTTTTGCCGGTTAAGAACAGTAGCATTCGATTGTACAGTGGCTGCAAACAGACCCAATACAATCAAACAAAGTAAAAAAAACCGGTGAAATAAATTTGACGGCATTGCAAAGGAAATTAATGTAGAAACTTAGTCAAGATGTATTGTTTGCAATACCTTGGGTAGAGTAAACCTGAGTACAGGTATATCTTGGTTGATTTTGAAAGATGAAAGTGTCATTGAAGCAGTTGCATCGTTTTCAGGAGATTGGATATCGATATTCTGAGCCAAAAGAATATCATTGAATAGTTTGAAGTTGCTGTACTTTACATTTAAAAGTATTTTCCCTTCGGGTGATTTCTTTTGGAACTGCGTAATCACTTTATCTTTTAGTGAGAATAACACATACTCCGCTCCAAAAGTTTCGGAACGCCGTACAAAAAGTATATGATCGGTATCAGATAATTTATCAGAACTTAACGTAAATTCTTTAGCATCTACGCTATTTCTTTGTGAGGTTGGTGATTCGCCTCGCATCAAATGGACAAAATCCTCTCCTGCAAGAGGAATACGAAGGGTCTTGGCTATGTTATCCGCACTTGGTACGCCAGTAACGATTCTATTGTTAAAAGCATCATAAAAAACAAAGTTAGCAGGTGTTGCGAACATTTTGCCAACAAAAATACCGAATGGTCCGTGGATGGTTACGCACATGGAATCGGAACTGCATAGTTTTGCATCACAATTGCCCATTTGTGTCATTCCGTTGAATTTTACGGTCATATCAGCAGAAAATTCAAGGTTGCGAAGTACCTTAACCCGTTGTAACATAGCTTCCTTAAGAGCATCAGTTGATACTGCCGGTACTAACTCGCTCGAGGAATATCCCGGAGTTGCCTGCTTATCTGTTTTCAATTGAACAGAGTCGGGTGATTGCGGTTTAGATGTACTATCCCCATTATCCTGTTGAGAGAGAAGTGAAGTGTAAGGAAGGATAAGAAAAAACAATACTAAACCAAAAGCTGAGAAAATTCGTTTCATATAAAATGGCAGATTGAAAAAAGAGTATATATCAATTACATTGCTTGATAAATCTTAGAGTACATTCTTATCAAAGATGTTTAATATGATTCAAAATTACTAATAATTTACTTAGTTTTGCCAATTGTCAAGCGAATTAAAACAATTTAACAGGAGAAAAAAGAATATGGTGTATGTAACTCGAAAAACACATTTTTCTGCATCACATCGGCTTTACAATCCAACCTTTAGCGACGACAAGAACGAAGCAATATTTGATAAATGTAACAATCCAAATGGTCACGGGCATAATTATACACTTGAAGTAACAGTTCGTGGTATCCCTGATCCCCATACAGGGTATGTTATTGATTTAAAGTTACTTCGTGAAATTCTGGAAGATGAAATTATTGACAAGGTAGATCACAAACATCTTAATTACGATGTAGATTTTTTGCAGGGAATTATCCCGACAGCCGAGAACATTGCGATTGTTTTTTGGGGGATAATCGAACGAAATCTTCCTATTGGTGAACTCCATTCGGTTAAATTATTTGAGTCTGATGCTAATTTTGTAGAATATTTCGGTGAACCGGTAACAATTCCACGGTATGATCTCAAAACTAAAGGTAAGGAGATACCTGTATGAAAATATCAAATCAGTCATTCGAGTTTAATTCTGAAGAATTTGTAGAGAACGGGTATTCTGAGAACGGCTCAGACAGAGATAAGTTTCAGAGAATT
>CALMMI010000090.1 GCA_937868245.1 uncultured Ignavibacteria bacterium
ACCGCCAAAACAGACTACATCTAAAAAAATGGTGCTCCCTTCTTGCATTGAGACATTACTTGGCTGCTGTGCATTTACAGTTGTCATTTCGGTAAGCATAGTAAATACTGCCATTATAATTTTGGTCATTTGTATCCCTGAGCATTGATTGGAATAAGTAATAATTTTTAGTAATAAAGAGAAAATCGCCCGGCATTGTGAAGAATGAGAAGTAAACACATTACGACCCTTTACTTACTTTAAGTGACTTGAAAAACCATATTTTAAGAATATCAGCAGTCACAATATATGCTATCAAAATTGCTGTTATCGTAAGAACTTGAGCTGTATGAGCTATTTCAAGTCCTAATTCTTGTGCAAAAGGAGATACAGGAAGCCAAATCGTAAACAAGAACGAGCATATACCTGTTATCATCAAATAGCGTGAAGGCTTGCTTTTCAAAAACGGTTTCTTCGTTCTTATAATAAACAATATGACAAGCTCAGTTATTACTGATTCCAAGAACCACCCGGTTTGGAATTGAGAGTCTTTCAATTTAAAATAAAAATATAAGGAATAGAATGTAAGAAAATCAAATAACGAGCTATGAAGCCCGAATATTATCATAAACTTACGAATAAGCTTCAAATCCCATTTAAGTGGTTTGTCCAGCTCTTCCTGATCAACATTATCCGAAGAAACGGATAAGAATGGAAAATCCGTTATAAAATTCGTTAGTAATATCTGCTTGGGTAACATCGGTAGAAAAGGTAACAACAATGATGCTCCTGCAACACTGAACATATTTCCAAACGTTGCACCTGTAGTAATAAAGATATACTTCATTGAGTTTACGAATGATTTCCTGCCTTCAAGAATACCATCGGCAAGTACATTCAAGTCTTTTTCAAGCAGAACGAAATCTGCCGACTCTTTTGCAACATCCACTGCATTGTTTGTTGATATGCCTGTGTCTGCCGCATGAATCGCCGAAACATCATTAATACCGTCGCCCATGTAGGCAACAACATTCTTTAGTTTCTGGAAAGTTCGTACAATTCGTTCTTTTTGGTAAGGCTCTATCTCGGCAAAAATACTCACTGAACGTATTTTTGTAGTTAACGCTTCGGATGATATCGAATTCAAATCTTCACCCGTCAATATTGCTTCTGTATTCAGCCCTAACTGTTTTGCAGTATGTATAGCTGCATACCTGCTGTCTCCTGTTATTATTTTAATACTAACGTTCATCTTTTGTAACCGTTCGATTGAAGCAATTACATTTTCTTTAAGAGGATCTTCAAGAAGAATAAATCCGAGGAATTTCATTTCGGTTTCATCATCTCGGCTTATTTTTTTGTTATCTGTTAACTTGGTACATACACCTAAAACCCTATAACCTTCTTCTGAATAAGTAATAAATCTATCATTAATATTCTTACGTTTCTCATCATCTAAAGAATAAGATTTACCTTCATCTTCATAAGAAGTACATATACCAAGAATAACACTGAATGCCCCTTTGGTGATAATTAGATTTCTATTTTCGTGCTGAACCATGATGCTCAAGCGCTTCCGAATAAAGTCGTAGGGAACCTCGCCTAATTTTACGTACTCATCAATATTTATTTTCAGTTCTTTAACAGCATCGTCAATCGGGTTCGAGAACCCGCCTTGTAACTCTGAATTTATATACGTAAACAACTTTATTTTTTCATCAGGTTTACCTGAAAAACCAACAATATCCTTAACTACTACAACACCAGAAGTAAGCGTACCGGTTTTATCGGTACACAGAATATTCACTTCCCCGAAATTGAAAATAGCTGATAGTTTTTTTACTATCACCTTTTTTTTCAGCATTCGCTTTGCACCTGCAGACATTGCAAACGTCATGATTGCCGGCAAGAGTTCAGGTGCCATTCCTACAGCTATGGCAAGGGAGAACAGTACCGAATCGAACAATGGCTTCTTGAAAAAGAGATTTGTAACCAAAATAACAATTGACAGAACTACTGTTATTTTAAGTAAGAAATATCCGAACTGTTTGATGCCTCTTTCGAAAGCAGTTTCTTCCGTACTGAGTAAACTATGGGATATTTGCCCGAATACAGTTTCACTCCCGGTGGAAACAGCCAAGGCAGTTGCAGTACCGCTCACTACATTGGTACTTTTCCACAAACAATTTGTTTTCTTATTAAGCGGGGTATCTTTTGGGACGTAGCCGGCTGTTTTTTCTGCAGGATAGGATTCGCCTGTTAAAGTACTTTCGTTAACATGTAGCTCGTTGCTTTCGATTATTCTGCAATCTGCAGGAATTATATCCCCTGCATTCAAGAGGATAACATCACCCGGCACTACCTCAATGGTCGTGATATTATATTCTTTACCCTCCCGAACAACTGTATGAATCACTTCAACCATTTGCCGGAGTTTTTCAACAGCACTGCCTGCTTTCATCTCCTGCCAAAAACTCAACAAACCACTCGCAAGAATAATAAACGAGATAATTATCGTATCTGAAGTTTCACCTAATACAGCAGCAAGAATAACGGCAATCACCAGCAATAGCATCAAAGGGTTAACAAATTGCCGTAACAAAAGTTTTAACCCGCGCTTAAATTGCGATTCAATTTTTAGTTTTTGCCTTTGCTCTTTAATTCGCTTTTGAGCAAGAGCAAGCGGAAGTCCATTTATGTTTGAATTCAGTGATTCAAACAATTGTTCAACTGTATCAGATTCGATAGATGGTTGCATTATTTGCGATGTGGCTACCTATCACGATTGAAGTACTAAAAATGGGTACAAGAAGTTTGCATCAGTCCTTCCAATATTCAATTATTCCTCCGCCGACTACATCGTTGCCTTCATAGAGAACTACGGATTGTCCGGGAGTAATTGCCCTACGGGGTTGTTCGAAATGGATTTCTAATTTCCCTTCATCATTAATAAAGCACTCACCGATTTCACCATCATCTTTGTAGCGGATTTTGGTTATTAAGCGAGTAGGCTGTTCTAATGTTTTATACTTTATCAGGTTAACCGAATGGGCAACCAAACTGTTATGAAGTAAATGCTCATCAGTTCCTACTTCAATTTCATTTGTTTCCGGGATTACATTCAGAACATAAAGCGGCTCCGGATGAGATACCCCAAGTCCTTTTCTTTGTCCTATGGTGTAAAAAGGAAAACCGTCGTGCTTAGCAATCGGTTTGCCGTCGAGCATAATATTACCCTTTGTTTCATTTTGCAAATCGGGTACATTGTCACGCAAAAAACGTCTGTAATCATTATCGGGAATAAAGCATATTTCGTATGATTCGGGTTTGGAGGCAAGTCCTAAACCGAATCTTTCGGCTTCTGCCCTACTGCGTTCTTTGGTGAACCCAGCAAGCGGGAACATAGTACGCGAAAGTGATTCTTGTGTTAACCCCCACAGTGCATAGGATTGATCCTTCCTGTTTTCTTTCTCACGGGAAAGTACATACCGTTCGTTCTCAAATCTGATTCCTGCATAATGTCCTGTTGCAATCCACTGAGCTCCTAAAGCATTTGCTTTTTTGATCATTTCACCCCATTTTATTGTCCGATTACATGCCACACATGGGTTTGGTGTATTCCCTGCCCTATAATCCTCGATAAAGTAATCAATAACATCATGTTTGAAACGCTCTGTAAAATCAACTACATAGTGGGGTATCCCAAGTTTCATGCATACCCTTCTGGCATCATTTATACCGTCGAGTGAGCAGCATGTAGAGTCGTTTCCTACATTGCCGCCTACATCTTCATATTTATATGTTTTTATGGTAATTCCGATAACATCATACCCTTGCTCCACAAGCAAAGCTGCCGCTACCGACGAATCAACTCCGCCGGACATACCAATTATAACACGATTAGGATTAAGTTGCATGATTGTTTTTTCTTTTAAAGAATTTGTTCTACTTGTTGTACCGATTAACAATTTTCATCATTAGTTCGGATAACTGTTTTATGACGATTGTACGTTCTTTTCGGATAAATTATACTCTGGTAATAAAAAGATTCACATATAGCTAAGTGCAATTGAGCTCAATTTTGCGTAGAGACAAGGCATTGCCTTATCTACCCACGTTCATAAATCTTATTATTAAAAGGTTAATTGAACATAGATATGGCTTTGCTTTATCTATACCTCCTGCTATTATTCTTTCACTCTATTTTTTCCGTTCATTCACAATTGTAGTAAGCCATTCAAGCATTGATGTGTAGTAATTCTTCGGAAGAGCTTCAAGTGCTGAACATGAAATTTCGAGTTGACGGTTTACTTCATCCTGTGCATCCAAAAATACATCCAGTTCATCCATCATAACTTTCATCTGCTCTATAGCTTCTCCTGCCAGACC
>CALMMI010000091.1 GCA_937868245.1 uncultured Ignavibacteria bacterium
CCAGCACATTATTAAACCATTTGAAAAAATTGCCGAATCTGCCCGTTTAGTTTCGGGTGGGGTAACCACAGCACGCGTACCGCTCGAGGCAATGCCCTCAGCAGAAGCATATTTAGCAGCCGAAGCAGTAAACACCCTTGCAGATAAAGCAGGCAAGGACATCGCCGAAATGAAAAAACTGGAACGTGTACGCTCCGAATTTCTGGGGAATGTTTCACACGAACTCCGCACACCGATTTTTTCCATCCAAGGGTATTTGGAAACCCTGTTGGATGGTGCACTCGAAGACCCCGAGGTTAGTCACCGTTTTGTAGAGCGTGCTCATCAAAACACCAAACGGCTGAATATTCTGCTTTCGGATTTGATTGATATTTCAAAAATTGAATCCGGTGAAATGCGCCTCAGTTTCCGCTATTTCAATATGTGTGATGTCGTGCGCGAGACTGTCCATTCGCTCGAAATCCAAGCGGCGCAAACAGATGTAACCCTCACCACAACGGGAGTGAATGGCACAGAGGTTATGGTGTACGGGGATAAGGAACGTCTGGCGCAAGTGATAGTAAATATCCTTCAGAATGCAATCAAATACAACAAACCGGGCGGCAATGTGAACATATCATTAGAGGTTCAGCCGCAGGAAGTAACCGTAAGAATCCGTGATACAGGCATAGGCATCCCACCCGAAGACAAAGCAAGAATATTTGAACGTTTTTACAGGGTGGACAAAGACCGTTCCCGCAGCGTTGGCGGCACAGGCTTAGGGCTTGCAATCGTAAAGCATATTCTGGAAGCACACCAAGCACATTTCGGGGTGGAGAGTGAAGTTGGGGTTGGGACAGAGATTTGGTTTGTGTTGAAACGGTAAACTAAAAACATCAATGAAAAGATCCGTAGCGCAGGGTTTGCAAACCCTGCGCTACGGATTTTTTTTATTTGTTCAAATGCGAGTTCGGAAGAAGCACATATATATTATATTTAGATAGATTTTCGGTAAACAATTGAACCTTTCGACGGGCTCAAGGTGACTTAAACGCGTGTCATGTAGAGTTCATGACAGCCGTAAAGCCGTCTGCAAAATAATGCAATGACAAAAGAGTAAAATATTCACGCCTGTCATCCTGAACTTGATTCAGGATCTCCGTGGCTGTCTGGTCGTGCATATTCGGACGTGCTATTTCGCCGTTCTAGCGGAGATGCTGAATCAAGTTCAGCATGACAGGGCGGTTATTTTATCTGCAAATTAAGAGATGTAGTTTACAGTCAGTCGAAGCATACAGATACTTACCTATTTAAGTTTTTATAATATTCATCTTCATAAGTTATCAACATATTTTTTTGTTTATCCACAAAATTTCAATAGTTATCCACAATTGAGACGGCTTTATCCAATGACATACTGTTGTTTATTCACATATATTTTTGGGTTATCCACAGGGAATGTGTAGTTATCCACAGGAAATGGGCGGGTTATCCACAGGAGTGGAATGTGTATGGAGAGTTTTCAGGGAAGGGATTACACATAGAAACCCCTTCCCGACCTTCACCTACAGGGAAGGAGGAAGAAAGAAAGCATGAAAACGATAGCAAAAGTCTTAAGAAGCCTTCCCTATGGGGGAGGGTTTGGGTGGGGTTCTTCGATTAGCAGAAAACCCTCACACCTCCAACGGGCGCACCACAGTAATCCCAATATGCGACGTAACAGTCTTTAGATACGACGATAAAGGCTTATCCAAAAACACACGTTTTCTGGCGATTGATGCATGGAGGAAACGGAGTTTACCCCGATCGTCGCGATAGGCAAGTCCTGTGTGAGCGTAGTCGAGCCCTGCTTTATCGGTTGCAATGGCGATAATATCCCCTGTTTGTAGTTTGGATTCTATATCCTTCACATTTTCTTTTGGAATATAATAATGCTTCATAGCATTAATTTCCTGTTCGGTTTGTGCAATTTCAGGGATGAGAGTAGAATCTGCTGCCATCGGTGCATAATATTGAGGGTGCTCCGACATAAACGAGACCTTTAAAGGAAATTCCACCCCGCCTAATTCCTGGGTTATATCTTTTACCGTACCCTTTTTTACATTATTTGCTATCCAATCAGCAGTGTAATGCAAGCGCGAAGTGTAGCCGTCCAGTTTCCCGTCGCGGTAACGGGTACGGGTTATTTCTTTTACCAGATTTTCAAAGGTTGGGTCAGGCTTCTTTGTGATACGTGCAATCCCAAGAACACTTTCAAAGAATGTAACACAATCCAGCCCGGTAAGATCAATCCTACACGTTTCGGTCTCACCTTCGAGTGTACCTCCTACGTATGCAGTACCGACGAATAGCATACCAATCTTACCCATACGCTCACCTATCGGCAATCTGTCGATAGAGGAAGATTTAGTATAACTGATGATATGATCAAAAATATACCAAGAGGTTGCTTCTTTATCGGTATTGTCCTGAATGCTACTTAGGAGTTTTTTGGTCTGCTCCATTATTGCTTCAGTCGGGATAAAGGGAATTACAGCGCAAAACTTTAGGAAATCACGTCTAATCATAAGTCAATTGGATTTTAAGATTACATGAAACTTTGGAACATTAACAATGTTTGACTTTTGGTGCGCACTTTTTATACCAAATTACATTAAAACTGTGAAATTTCCATCACACTTTTCTATATTCCGCAATGTCCTACAAAACAGAATGAAAAGAAGGGATGTTAACCTATGTTTTCTTGTATTTTTGCAAGTACATTTCTGATAATACTGTAACCAATATCTAAGGCATCGGCTTGTTTGTACAATAATCGGTTAAACTATTGTTATATCACACTGAAGGAACAGACATGAAAACACTTTTTACGTCATTTTTAGCTCTCTATTTGGTATTGGTAATTTCTGCCGTGAATGCACAACCTCCTACCTCGTGGGAATCACGCGGAGTAGGCGGAGGCGGAGCGATGTTTGCTCCGAGTATTAATCCTGCCAATGATAATGAGTTTTATGCTGGGTGTGATATGAGCGAGTTGTTCCATTCCACTGATTTTGGAAAATCCTATTCAGTCTTAAATTTCAAGCAAGTGAATGGCGGGCATAATTCAACAGTTCGATTTACCTCCACCCCCGGACTTCTCTATACAATCAGCTATAAGCTCAATGGAAGTTCCGACCAAGTAGTCCCTGTAAAAAGTACAGACAATGGACTTACATGGAAAAACTTACCGGGTAATCCCGATGCTTATGAAGAGACTTTTACAATTGATGCAGATTATAACAATCCACTTCGCGTAATCATATCCTATTATGGTGAAGTCCATATTTCACAGGACGGAGGTGCAACTTTTAAGAAAATTCATACAGCAGCAAATAACGGAACAGGCATAATAGTAGGCGGAGTATTTTTTGATGGGGATGCAATCTATATAGGCACAAACGATGGTTTGTTAGTCTCAAAAAACGCAGGGCAGACATTCGCTGTAGAAACAATTGCTGGAATAACATCAGGAGAAGCAATATGGTCGTTTGCAGGAGCAAAACAAAACGGCACTACACGGTTTTTCTGCATTACCGGCAATGCAAACGATATGTATGTCGGCAGACCCGGCAGTGATTACGACGGTTTTCTGAAAGGTGTGTATGTACTTGATTACGGCACTGGAAAATGGACAAAAGAAATGAATGGTATTGCTCTTGGAGTCGATCATCTTATGTTTGTCAGAATGGCACAGAATGATATTTCAACATGTTATTTAGCCGGAAGCTGTTTATATGCACCAGATATTATGAAAACAACCGATGGCGGTTATTCATGGACTCGGACTTTCATCGGATCAAGCAATCAGAATATTACCAGCGGATGGAGCGGTGATGGCGGCGACAGGGCATGGAGTTACGGGGAGTGCGCATTCGGGTTTGCAGTTGCACCGAACAATTCTCAAAAACTGCTGTTTGGCGATTTTGGGTTTATTCATACTTCTACTAACGGCGGCACATCATGGCAACAAGCGTATGTTGACGCAAACTCTCAAAATCCGGCAGGCTCAAAAACACCCACCGGAAAACAATATAAGAGTATAGGTCTTGAAAACACAACCTGCTGGCAAGTGATGTGGAGTGATGCAAACACAATGTTCTCGTGTTTTTCGGATATAAAGGGAGTTCGCAGCACAGATGCCGGAGCTTCATGGGGATTTAAATATACAGGACATGGGGCAAACTCCATGTATCGCATAGCAAAAGCTCCTAACGGCACTCTCTACGCAGGGACAAGCAATATCCATGATATGTACCAAAGCACCCGACTTGCCGATGCTCAGCTTAATGCCAACGATGCTTACGGCAAAGTAATTTATTCTACGGATAACGGTGCATCATGGAAAGA
>CALMMI010000092.1 GCA_937868245.1 uncultured Ignavibacteria bacterium
TGGATTTTATTTATGCTAGAAGGTGTAAAACAAACATCACTTGAGACAATTATATTGATTCGTGGGATTTTTGATTTAATGGATAAATACAAGCATGATATTAGAAACACTCTACCTAAAATCTACAGCAAAGATTTACTTGAGAATCTCTTTAAGCACCCTTATACAAAGATTGAATTTTTGCAGAACGATTTGGAGTGTAGTCGCAATACTGCTATCAATTATCTAAAAAAACTTACAGAGCATGGCTTCTTAACTCGTCACAAAGTTGGAAAAGGTACATATTATGTGAATGAACCTCTTTTCAATTTATTATCGAAGAGTGAATAACACCGGTGTCTATGTTCACTCATCATACAATTCTACTACAAATTACTCAGTATAATTACAAAATTGACTTTCCTTGTACCTATCACTAGAACGAGTACAAAAAACAGGCTTTTCTTGTACCTATTGCAAAAACAAGTACAAAAAACAACCATTTCTTGGACCTATCACAAAAACAAGTACAAAAAACAACCATTTCTTGGACCTATCACTAGAACAAGTACAAAAAATGGGCTTTTCTTGGACCTATCACAAGAACAAGTACAAAAAACAACCATTTCTTGGACCTATCACAAAAACAAGTACAAAAAATGGGCTTTTCTTGGACCTGTTATCAAAAAACAGCAACTAAAGCAATCGATTCTCGTACCGATATCCTACCAACCTTTATAAAAAAACGCACTTTCTTATAAACATCCCATCAACCTTTATAAAAAAACGCGCTTTCTTATAAACATCCCGGCATTCATATTCACTAACGAGTACAAAAAATTGCACTTACTTGCACCTACCAACGGTAAACTTGTGCCAGCTCATGCCTGATCTGCATCACCATATTGTTACTAAACCTACCCAATTATTATCAATTGGAAATAACCATTTCTTAATACAAACAGCTTCTGCAATAGATGTAATTTTGCCTTCAACAAAGCAATCTACAACAGCTTCGCTTCGTTCTAACTCATCTATTTACAATATTTATCATACAATTCTATGGAAAACTCACTTCAAGATTTGACCAATGAGGTCATGCCCGATAACGATGTTATGGTAGGAACAGAAAATGTAGGTGATGAACGCTCTGATTACGACCAAACTTTGGATATGGCTTCTGATACCGACGCAATCCAAAACGACAATTCAGATTTGGATGACGTTAACAATATAAACGAAGACGATGATGATTCAGAAGATGGTAAAGAGGATGAATACGATAATGATGAAAACGATGAAGACGAAACTGACTCTAATCCAGGTGATAGCATTTTGGACGATGTTACTATTACTGAAACAGCAGCGGATATAGAATGATACTATCGTTAATTCGATACCTTGATAATAACTTCAACATGGTTGAATGCTCCACCCCTTCCGAAACTACCGATACTCAAGGTACTGAATCCAAGGAGAACAGTGAGCCATCCAATACCCGGATCAATACTCTACAAGAACGCAAAAGCCCTTAATATTTAAGGGCTTTTTTATAAATGAACACACAATATTACTATGTGATTTTCATTCGACTATGTCACCGGAATTTTTCATTTCAGAACCTATCCTCATGGCGCAAGCGAATCCACACTACACTCCAACTCCAAGAGAGCAAACGGTTCTCCGTTGCTGCGTTCTCTGCGCCGGATGCGGAGGTCGATTGTTCTGTCGAGCGGGGCGATTGAGGAGTTTTTCCAGATGCACCAGATTTTTGCCTTACTGCTAATAACTGCCTGCTCCTCCTTGCCGTCACCCCGTTTGAATGGAGCTGTAAATAATGATTCCTCGGAGAATGGTTTAGTGTATTTTTCTGATAGGATGTCGCGGATTTTTAGGTAAAGTCTGTAATCCGGTTTGAAGGACATTGTAAAGCCGTAGAGCTTGTTTTTATTTAATTTCAACAAGACTTTTTATGCATTATCATTTCCTACAACTATTCCGTTTTTATAGAGATACTCGTTGGTTAGCTTCACCATCACCTTTCCTTTATTAGCCTTTATGAGCTTCTCGCACTCAGCCGCCGACGAGCCGAAGGTAAGTCCGACCAGTTTATCCGGTGCAGGGTATCCCTGTGCATCCGCTGCTTGGTTCGCCAGCAGAAACATAATGAAAACAATAGTAATTATGGTTATGACCGATGTGGTTTTTCTGTACATCTCAAGTGAAATGAATTTTCCGTACATGTTAATTACTGCGCGCCGCACAATCCCTTCATTCACAAAAATACATAGAGGGTGCTAAAATACCACCATGTTTATCATCCGGCAGTTTTCGATGCTTCGAAATTAACCACGCTGAATATGTTGCTTCATCTGCACATATAAATTTCCTTATGTGCAGTTAACGACTTTTCTGCACATATAAATTTCCTTATGTGCAGTTGAGAGCGTTTCTGCACATATAAATTTCCTTATGTGCAGTTAACGACTTTTCTGCACATATAAATTTCCTTATATTTGCAGGAGAATCAATCGTAATCAGTGGAAATACTATGAATATCAGCAGTTTTCAAGCAGGCACATATATCCAGCGGTATCAGTACAAAAGCTTTGAACCGACTTTGGTAGATACAGAGTGGCATATCGACAATTCGGAATTGAACATGCTCCTGAGCGAAGCCAATCTGAAATTGGGTGAACTGAATGCGTTCTCACAATTGATTCCAAATGTTGACTTTTTTATAGAAATGCATATTTATAAGGAAGGTACGGAAAGCAGTCGGATTGAAGGAACACAAACCAATATTGACGAGGCAATTCAAAAAGAAGAATATTTATCTCCTGAAAAACGGAACGACTGGCAGGAAGTACAAAACTATGTTCAAGCAATGAACACAGCAATTGAAACGTTGTCGAGTCTCCCGCTTAGCAATCGTTTGTTGAAAGAAACACACAACATCCTTTTGCAAGGAGTAAGGGGCAATCACAAACTCCCGGGTGAATTCAGGCGCAGTCAAAATTGGATTGGTGGAAGCAGTTTGGCAGATGCAGTTTTTATCCCTCCGCACCACGATTCAATCGATTTATTAATGTCTGATTTAGAGAAGTTCCTTCATAATGAAAATATCCCTGTTCCACATTTGATTAAAATTGGTATTGCGCATTATCAGTTTGAAACAATTCATCCTTTTTTGGACGGAAATGGCAGAATTGGACGTTTGTTAATCACCCTATATTTAGTGAGTAATAAATTGCTGTATAAACCAACATTATATCTATCACAGTTTTTTGAGAAGAACAGATCTCTATATTACGATAATCTAAGCAAGGCAAGAACTCATAATGATTTAACCCAATGGTTAAAGTTCTTTTTGGAAGGTGTACGCAGTACGTCCGAGGACTCGATTCAAACATTTAAAAATAATATCGTCTTACGTGCCAATGTAGAGCATAAATTAATATCCCTTGGAAAAAGACATGCAATCGGTAAGGCACTTTTGGAGTATTTATATAGTAATCCTTTCACCGATGCAGCAGATGTTGCTTCAGTGTTGGGTGTGAATATTTCAACAGCAAACAGATTACTTATAGAATTTACTAATCTACATATATTGAAAGAAGTAACGGGATTTAAACGTAACAGACTTTTTGTATTTGACGAATATATTAATTTGTTTAGATAATCACACATAAAAAATCCGTAGAATCTCCCCCAAATTCTACGGATTTATTTTTTTGCACCTTATTTAATTTACAGCACCACAAACCCAAGATAAATCTGCAGCCCGTTATTTATCCATTTTTCCTGTTCGGATAAATCGTTTATATTATTTAATCCGATTACATACCGGACACCACCCCGTAATGGACCAAGATTCACCTGCGTTCCAACTATCCACGACAAATCACCGCTCGAAAACGCATCCCTTCCGTTCATAACCGTTGTTTTATGAGAGTTTGTCATTATTCC
>CALMMI010000093.1 GCA_937868245.1 uncultured Ignavibacteria bacterium
CTTTATGCAGGAGAATTGATTTGGAAAGAACGGAGTATCAAATTAGCGCAAACATTCGATGCGCTTCCTCTGCCTATATCAGTTGGTTTTACCAGTAAACTTACTGCATTAACAATTGTTGAATGTTTTTTGACAATTGCTATGATTGTAGGCGCAATGATATTACAATTATTTCAGGGCTATACTCACTTCGAAATCGGACAATACGCGCAGTACCTTTTCATGATTGTGTTACCAACATATCTGTTGATAAACATCTTGTCACTGTTTGTGCATGTAATTGTCAACCAAAAATATGTTGGGCACATGGTTGTTATCCTTGTGTATATTTTCAACATTGTTGCTCCGCAGATTGGATTTGAGCATCAAATGTGGGATTATGCATCCATGAATTTTGGAATATACTCTGATATGAACGGCTGGGTTCCTTTCTATCAACGTGGGTTTTCGTATATGGCATTTTTTATGAGCATTGCAGGGATACTCTCATGGGCTGCCTATTACTTTTATGTTCGTGGTGCAGAAGATACATGGAAAAAACGTCTCTCCTATTTGCGTGAACGTACTTCAAAATCAACAATCGTGTTTGGTTCTCTTGTAATTGTTTCCTCATTAACAACCGGAGGATATATCTATTACAATACTAATGTTTTGAATACAAATAGAACATCGAAGCAAACAGATATGATTAATGTAAATTACGAGAAAGCATACAAGCATTTACAATGGACTCCCCAACCGAAAATTATATCACTGTATGTAAATTGCGAACTTCATCCCTACCAGCATTGGTACACAATGTCGGGTGTTCAAATGCTTGTGAATCGTGAAAATAAACCGATTGATTCACTGATTGTAAATTATGACCAAAATATGCAGTTAAACAGATTAGTTTTTAGTCGCGAATTAACTTTATCCCACAACGATACTACCAATGCTGTAAAAATATATCGTTTCAAAACGCCGATGCAACCTGGAGATTCGATGAAAGTTGACTTTAGTGTCGGATATTACAAACGTGGTTTCCCCAATTCGAACTTTAACACAAGTATTATTACAAACGGATCGTTTGTATATACAACAGTAGTACCCAGATATGGATATAGCGCGGATGCTGAAATGAATGACCCAAGTAATAGAAAGAAATACGGGTTACCTGAAAAAGCGAGGATTCCTTCAATTAATGATGAACGATATAAAAATGTGAATTATATCAATGAAGGTTCAGATCTTATTGATTTTGAAGCTGTTGTAAGCACTGAACCCGATCAAATAGCAATTGCGCCTGGTTATTTGCAACGCGAATGGACTGAATCATCAAATTACGGTACGCGCAGGTTCTTTCATTATAAAATGGATAAACCAATCTGGAATTTCGTAGCAATACTGTCTGGAAGATATAGTGTTGCCCGTGATGTTTGGACATCACCCGAAGGAAAGAAAGTGAATATTGAAATTTATCATCATCCCGATCATTCTTTCAACACAGCCAATTTTATAGAATCAGCCAAACTTGGTTTGGATTATTACTCTAAGAACTTTGCTCCGTATCAACATTCTCAATATCGGGTTATTGAATTTCCACGCTATGCTTCGTTTGCTCAGGCGTTTCCGAATACTATTCCGTTTTCTGAATCTTTGGAATTTATAGCCAAACAAGACAAAGACCCAAACAGTGATAATATTGACTTCGGTTTTTTTGTCAATGCACACGAACTTGGACATCAATGGTGGGCACATCAAGTGCTGGGATCTAACCAACAGGGTTGTACCATTATGTCGGAATCATTGGCTGAATACTCTGCTTTGCGTGTTATGGAAAAGAAGTATGGAGCGGCTATGACCCAAAAATTCCTTCGGTATGAATTAGATGGGTATCTTAGAGGGCGGGCAAGTGAGTCACGAGCTGAACACCCGATTGCTTATAATGAGGATCAACAGTATATTCATTACAATAAGGGTTCACATACATTCTATTGTCTTGCAGATTATATTGGTGAGGATACTCTAAACGCAGCTCTCTCCGAGTTCATTAAAGTTTGGGGTGGGAAATTCCGTCCATATCCAAATTCAAGAGATTTACTTGCAATTCTACGGAAGCATACTCCCGATTCATTACAAAATATGGTTACGGATTTATTCGAGAAGAGTACTCTCTATAGTAATGAAATTACATCTGCATATTCAACAAAGAACAGCAACGGTACGTATGATGTGCATATCGACTGCAAAACAAAAAAACTGTATGCAGACAGTGTGGGCAACGAAAAGCAAGCCCAAGTAAACGATTGGGTTGACATAGGAATATTTGCAGAATCGAAAAAAGGAACACTTCTCGACAATCCACTTTACTTCAAAAAGCATAAGATTACCGGTGAGAAAACCCAAATTGTGCTAACGGTGAAAGAGCAACCTGTAAAAGTTGGAATCGACCCCTTTTATAAACTTGTTGACCGAGCTCCAGATGATAATGTTAAGAGTGTGGAGATGAGGTAGGTTTTTAACAACAAAGCCCATGTTATAAAATACATGGGCTTTGTTATGTTTTGATTACTATATACGAACCGAAAGTTATATTTTATCAGTTCAAGACATTTTTGATAATTTCAGCTGCTGCCTTACTCCCACCTAACCCTTTGTAAACATAATTCTTTGCAAGCTCTCCACGTTTTAGCCGTTCTGGTTTTTCATCAATCATTTTCATTAGCCATTCTATAAGTTCGTTACATGAGTTTATGCAAGTAAGTGCATTTAACTCAAATAAATTCTGAGCATCTGGCGAACGTTTGATATTTGACCCACATACAAGTGGCACTCCGTATCCTGCCGGTTCAGCCGTACTATGCACACCTGCACCAAATCCCCCGCCTACATAGACAATATCAGCATAACTATATAGTTTTAATAGTTTTCCGATACTATCGACTATAATATGTCTGGCTATTGTACCTTTAGTAATTACCTCACTTAACAGGACTGAATTTTCTAATTTACTTTCAATAGCTTGTATATGTTCGGTTGTCGGTTCATGAGGAACAATTATCATACGAATTGGATACTCTTGATGTTCGAGTTCGTAGAATGCTCCGATAAGCATCTCCTCGTCTTGTTGCCACGTACTGCCGGCGACTACTACAATATCATCAGGCATGAAATAGTTTTCGGGTAAGATTGGCGGTTCTTTTTGAGACTTTTCAATAACTGAGATAATTCTGTCGAAACGGGTATCCGAAGCAGAATGAACGGGTGTGCTTGTTCCAGCATTTTGGAACAAATTGGTTTCACGCTGCCCTACGGTATAAATTTCTGTAAAGTAATTAAGTGTTTTACTAAGTATTGAACGGAAGATTGGATAACTCCACAATGAACTGTTAGGGAATGTAGCACAAAAAAGATACGCAGGTATTTCCCTTTTTGAAAGTTCTGCAAGATGATTAAGCCATAGTTCATACCGTATAAATACAACAACGCTCGGGTTTATTGCAACGATAAATTGTCTCGCCTTTTTGCGCGTGTCGAGAGGCATATAGACTACTGCATCTGCAAGGGAATAATCTTTTTGGTTGCGATAACCGGAGGGAGAGTAGAAAGATACTATTATCGAAAGAGTAGGATTATTTTTTTTGAGCTGCTCAATAATGGGTTTTGCCTGTTCAAATTCACCCATTGAAGCTACATGAAACCACACTCGTTGTGTGTTGGGAGG
>CALMMI010000094.1 GCA_937868245.1 uncultured Ignavibacteria bacterium
TGCATGGTCGTTCCTGTATCGTACAATGATTAAGATTCTGATGAAAGGCTATCGGTGTCTTGCACCCGACCATATAGGTTTTGGACTTTCGGATAAGCCGGAAGATTTCTCCTATAAGCCAGAACATCATGCACGAAATTTGGAGAAATGGATTACTGATTTGAACCTGAAGGATATTACCCTTATAGTCCATGATTTCGGTGGTCCAATCGGATTGCATTATGCACTGAAACATCCTGAAAACGTGAAACGTATTGTGATCATGAATACCTTTATGTGGTCTTTTGAATCCGAGAAACACTTTGCGCAAGCAAGTAAATTACTGGGTGGGGCTTTAGGTAGGTTTCTCTATAAGCAATGGAATTTTTCTCCGAAGGTAATGCTTAAGATATCATTTAGTGATAAGTCAAAACTTACTAAGCATATTCACAATCATTACCTGCGTGCATTCCCGACTCCGCAAAGCAGGACTTCAACGGCTGTTCTTGCTAAAGAGTTGATTGGTTCAAGCGCATGGTTTGATTCATTATGGAAACAACGTTCTAACATTGCTGATATTCCTACACTTTTGTTATGGGGAATGAAAGACACGGCATTCCGTGCAATTGAGTTGGAAAAGTTCGAGAGTTTTTTGAAAAATGCAACCGTTATACGTTTGCCTGATTGCGGTCATTTTGTTCAGGAAGAATATGATGAGGCGGGGACTATAATTAAAGGATGGATAGAGAAGACTGAAAAAGTTCTTGAGAATAATTGAAGGTTGTTATACTGTTAAGGGCATCATAGTTGTTATAACTGTAGTTCAATCTTTATACTTAAAAAGGTAGGTCGAATAAATAAAAACCGACTTAACCTAAAAAAGTGTATTATTGATAAGTACAGATGATGAGAAAATGAGATTGCACCTACACATTAATTTATTTCCATAGGACAGGAACAGAAACTAAATTTCCCCAAACTTCATGTTGCCCAACTGTAACATAAGCATTTGTATCATGATATACTTCTATCCATTGCTTTAGCTGCCTCCACCTTGGCAGGACATGTAAATAGTATTGTTTTCTAATGTCTATGCCTTTTAAATATTTATCCTTTGCAATGACGAAAGTAGCTTTTCCTGCTGAGTCCCTTATTCTGGGGGTACTTTCTAATTCAGTCCATTTTGTATTTCGGAAAACACTATCAGAAGGAAAGTCAGATGTCGTCAAAATGGCATTGTCTGAGAGCATAAAAGATATTTTAACTGGTAGATTCATGTTCGTCCACGGACGCACGGATACATTCTGAGTATTAATAGTTGCATTATAAATGAATGAAGTATCTATATTTCTACTGGATGTATCCCAAGTAGTTCTTCCATCATAGATGAATTCACTCAATGTTCCGTTTGCTGATGCGGATACACTTCCAGCAGATTCAAGAAGTAAAATATATGGATATACAGCAATAGGTCCTGTCGAATGAGCAACTTTGTACATTACATACATACTATCTTTACCATTTGATATAACATTTGGAATCTCCATCGGTTCGAAACCGTAGTGTGTAAATCGAAGTGTATAAATTCCTGAGTCAAGATTATGTATTGACCAAAATCCCTTTTTATTAGTTGCCGCAGTTATATTTGTACCAACTACAGATACAATCGTATTACTCATATCTAAGTAGTATGTATCCATTGGCTCCATAATTTCAAGAGCTGCACATCCGGCAAGTATCCCCATTCCATTAACAGTTGGTATAACCGGTTGGTTTTTTTCTCCCGAACAACCATAAACAATACAAAGACAAATAAAGGTCATTATATTCAATAGTATTTTCATTTGTTGTTAGGTTTAGTGGATAAAAATCTTAAAAAAAAAAAACATTTCAACTCGGCAAATCACCACACTTAACTTCTTTTCAAAACAAAACTTGTAAAAAGAGAGGAGATTTGCAAGAATTATTTTATATTATGAAAATGTATTTATCTCTTGATTTTTCTACACATGTTACTTTCCCCTTAAAAATCCACATTCAGTGTGCATAAAAAACCACTAAATGGATATTTTAGGGAAGTGCAGTTTCCCTCAAATCTCTCTCAATATCTCCTTCGTGATCTCTTCCCTATCCTTCTGATTACTGAATTGAATATCATAAAGCCGTTTATATGTACCGCCAAGAGCAAAAAGCTGAGAATGATTACCACGCTCAACAATCTTACCACCCTCGAATACGATTATTTCATCAGCATCAAGTATGGTGGAAAGTCTGTGAGCTATGATAATTGCCGTACGGTTTTCCAGCACCCTATTTACTGCTTCCTGAACTGCTTTTTCCGATTCAGAATCGAGAGCAGATGTAGCTTCATCGAAAATAAGGATTTGCGGCTGACGGACAACTGCACGAGCTATGGCAATACGCTGTTTCTGACCGCCTGAAAGCAATACTCCTCTATCCCCGACAATTGAATCATATCCTTCGGGAAGTTTCATAATAAAGTCGTGTGCATTTGCAATTTTCGCAGCCTGTTCAATTTCTTCGCGTGTTGCATTTGGTGCACCTAAGGCAATATTGCCTGCAACTGTATCGTTGAACAAGATAGATTCCTGAGAAACTATTCCAAACAGTGAACGGTAACTTTCAACCGTAAACTCCTTAACATTTGTTCCA
>CALMMI010000095.1 GCA_937868245.1 uncultured Ignavibacteria bacterium
ATAAAGTTCCCGCGCATTTTTTTTTCAAACTTTAGTGTATAGTTATGAAGTGTATAAACCTCCTGAGCCTTCTTGTTGTTTTTTCATTAATCTCTTGCTCTGAAAAGAAAGATGTACAGGAAGCACCGTTATCAACGATTAAGAGCCGTTATATTCAGAATGCAATTCAGTTGGATTCTGCTGTTCTGGAATTACAGCGTGCATATACTGAAGGGAAGCAAGAAGCTGCTCTCCATCAACTTTTTTTCAAAGCGAGGGATACTTATAAACGGGTTGAGCACTTTGTTGAATATTACAATCCAGGTACGGCAAGATCACTGAATGGTGCTGCAATTGACAAAGTGGAAGAAGAAGACCCTACTAAAAGTATTCCTCCCGAAGGATTTCAAGTAATAGAGGAGTTGATGTTTCCACATATAGATACTGCCAGGCATTCAGAATTACAACATCAAATTGCAATGCTTGTTTCCAATGTTCACAGATTGCGGAAAGTTGCAGAAACGGTTGAACTTACCGACAGTCATGTGTTTGATGCACTGCAATTGCAAATTGTAAGAATTGTTACCATGGGCATTGTTGGATTTGACTCACCTGTTTCGTTTCATTCACTTGAAGAATCAGCAGTTTCACTCGAAGAAATGCAGAAGACAATAGATTTGTACTCACCCGGCGAGGA
This sequence comes from uncultured Ignavibacteria bacterium, assembly GCA_937868245.1. Taxonomy (GTDB): domain Bacteria; phylum Bacteroidota; class Ignavibacteria; order Kapaibacteriales; family UBA961; genus JADJXV01. Next base: position 677 of record CALMMI010000095.1, read on the forward strand.
ACAAACATCATTTATTGAGCTTCATACTAAATTCGAAGAGGTTCTATTTTTTCTAAAACATGCTCCAAACTTTAACGAGTTTGACAGGGCAAAGTTTATCTCTGAATATATTACACCTCTTCTGAAATCAATACACATAGTTCAAAGTGGATTAAAAATACCTCCAAAAAGTGATTTAAGGGCTTTTTCTTCTGAAGCAGTTTCATTGTTTGATTCTGCATCGTGGAGTGTAGATTTTTTTGCACCAAATTATTCACGTCCATTAACTAAGGAAAAAATTGAACTTGGAAAATTGCTTTTTTTCGACCCGATTCTCTCCAAAAACACTGACCGTGCTTGTGCAAGTTGTCATCAACCTGAACACGGCTTTACCGACGGATTACCTACAAGCAGGACTATGGACGGAACGCAAGGCAAATTGAGAAACGCACCGACAATGCTATTTGCAGGAATGCAAAACAATGCCTTCTTTGATCAGCATGTTATGTATCTGGAAGATCAAGCCACCGGAGTTATAACGAATCAAATCGAAATGCACGGTTCACTTAAGGATGTTGTTACAAAATTAAAAAGCAGTAATGAATACTCTGATCTATTCCAAAAAGCATTTGGGAATAATAAGGATAGTGCTGTTACCGATCAGAACATACGTATTGCACTCGCATCGTTTGTCCGCTCACTGACGCCTATGAACACACCATTCGACCGTTTTATGAGGGGTGAAACTGCTGCAATAAGCAATGAAGCAAAGCAGGGTTTTAATCTTTTTTCGGGGAAAGCAAAATGTGCAACTTGTCATTTTATGCCGTTCTTTAATGGTACTGTTCCTCCACATTTTACCGAAACGGAAGCAGAGGTCTTGGGAGTGCCGTCTAAGCCGGATACTGCAAATGCAGTTATTGACCCTGATGTAGGGAAATTTACATTGAATAATGCAGAGATTGAAAAACATGCTTTCAAAACACCAACAGTAAGGAATATAGCACTTACTGCGCCGTACATGCACAACGGAGTATATAAAACACTTGAACAGGTTATTGATTTTTATAATAGAGGCGGAGGAGCGGGAATAGGGATTCATCTTGAGAATCAGACACTTCCGCCTGATAAACTTAGTTTGACTGAAAAGGAAAAAGTTGCATTGATTTCCTTCTTGAAAACATTAACGGATACAACAGGTACTACGTCACGTCCGGTTAGATTACCCGAGATTATTTCGGCACATGGTAAAGTTAGGCAAGTTGGGGGGAGGTACTGAAAAAATTCAATATATATATTAATACAGCTTTGACTATCTTTTCAAAACACCTTGAATCGCAGTTTCTTTTGTCGTAATTTTTCAATATATTGTTCCAATAACACTATTGATACGTAAAACTGAAGATGAAACATGGTAAGTTTTGGTGTGATTTATTGATAAGTTCTTTTGAATCGGTGCATTCAATATTCTTTTGGACTTGATGGAAGTCTATCACTATTTTGTTTCTTTAGTTTAATTCTAGCAAAACAATGACAAACATCCTATTTCTCTGTGTTCACAATTCAGCTCGAAGCCAAATGGCTGAGGGGCTTGCGAAGTCCATGTTTGGCGAT
>CALMMI010000096.1 GCA_937868245.1 uncultured Ignavibacteria bacterium
CGAGCGGTGTGTACTCGTTGAGTGCTGAGAGTGGCGGGAATAGGGCGGTGGTGATGGTGACGGTTGTGGAGTGATTCTCCATCAGTAAATCGATAATTTTAAGGGTGCAGAAATTGCACCCTTTTTTTATGTATTTAAAATTACTATATCATTCGTATCTTTGCAAGTATGTTATTTACCATTTATTATCACTAATTTTCACAGGTGATTTTATGAAAACAATTTTTACAGTTTTTTTCTTGATATGTATGTACAAAACGCCTGTTTCTGCCCAATGGACACAAAGCGACGGTCCTTATGGCGGCTCGGCAGTATGTTTTGCCGTTAGTGAAGCAAACCTTTATGCAGGGACAGAGCACGGAGGTGTATTCCTTTCTACAAATAATGGAGCAAGTTGGACAGCAGTAAACAACGGTTTGACAAATAAGAAAGTATATTCCATGGCAGTAAGCGGAAAGAACGTTTTTGCAGGAACGTATGGAGGCGGTGTGTTTTTATCTACCGATAACGGCACAAGCTAGAATCCGGTGAACAAAGGGTTGCCGAACAAGGTTATCGTTTCCATCGGTGCTTCGGGAAACACTATTTTTGCAAGCCCCATGCAGGGAGGAATATATCGTTCCACTGATAACGGAACAAATTGGAAAACAGTGAGTATTCCTATCTCCTCAGTAACAATTTTTAAATATGCTGTGAACGGTTCTGCAATATATGCAGGAACTTCACAGGGCAAAGTGTTAGTTTCTACTAATGACGGAAATAGCTGGAGCAATATAAGTACAGGATTAACCAGTTCTTACATCACATCAATCGTATTTAATGAAGTGAATATTTTTGCTAGTTCCGATGAGGGAGTATTCCTTACTACAAACAACGGTACTGATTGGGTTTCGATTGCCGGGGAATTGAGCAATACAGAGGTAACTGCACTTGCTGCGAACGGGACAAGTGTTTTCGCAGCTACAAGCGATGGAATATTTGTAACAACGAATAACGGAACATCTTGGACATCTGCTAATAAAGGATTGGAAAATACATTTGTCCAAACATTTTTAGTAAGTGGATCTCGAATCTTTGCAGGAACTAATGGTGGAGGAATGCACAGTTCAACAGACAACGGAAAAACTTGGGAGGATGCAAATAGTGGTTTTATAAATTCGTATGTACCTGCATTATTCATAAACAATTCAAATATTTATGCAGGAACATACGGGTCAGGAGCGTTTCTTTCTACAGATAACGGCGTACACTGGGAATCGATTAATTCCAATTTACCCGGTAAATTTATAAGAAATTTCGCAATTCTGGGTTCAACTCTGTTCACAGAAGCAAATGGGGACGTTTACCGCTCAACAAACAACGGGGAAAGTTGGGAAGAAGCAAATTCCGGCATCAATCAAAGTGTGAGTGCTTTAGCAGTGGTTGGAGATTATCTTTTTGCCGGAACGCAAGGTAACGGGGTATTTCTTTCATCTGACAAAGGAGCAAGCTGGCACGCGGTTAATACAGGCTTAGGAAATACGGCTGTAAATGCTTTTGCAGTAATCGGTGATAATCTGTACGCAGGAACATATCTCGGAGTATTTCGAACCTCGGATAACGGAACTACATGGCATAAAGCAAATGAGGGGTATCAAGATGCTGTTATAGAATCTTTTGCAGTAAAAGGGACAAGTCTTTTTGCAGCTACCAGAGATAAAGGAGTTATTCTTTCGTCCGACGATGGTGCGAGTTGGTCGGCTGTAAATAATGGGTTGAAAACTTTGTCTGTAAGCTCGTTTGCAGTTTACAATGATTATTTATTTGCAGGTACATATAGCGGTGTGTATTTTTCTTCGAACAACGGAACAAGTTGGAATGCACAAAACAGCGGATTGACAGACACTATTGTTGTTTCGGTTGCAGTATTCGGGAACACCCTTTTTGCAGGTACCGTTGGAGCTGGTATTTGTAAATTTGATCTTTCTGTTTTAGGGGTAAATAATGAAAATCTTGAAAAAGGTACAGAGCATTTTGTGTGCTATCCCAACCCAGCGACCAACACCCTAACTATAGACCGCACCAACCTCCATTTCCCCGAAAACGCACCCGTGCACTACACCCTCTCCACCCTTGTGGGGGGTAATGTTATGGAATTTGATAATAGTGAGCTGAAGTTTACTGTTCCACTTGAAGGGGTGTCGAGTGGGGTGTATTGTTTGACTGCTGAGAGTGTGGGGAAGAGGGCGGTGGTGATGGTGACTATAACTGAATAAAAAACAGGCAATATTATCCCCAAAAATGGATTTACATATTCAATTCTTATTTCGGTATGAATTACATGAATTAATAGTATTATAATTAATATTTTCTGTAATTTGCTTTTTTACTTTCACTCTTATAAGGACACACCTATGACACCCCTTAAGTACTCTTTTGTCTTTTTCATTATTGCACTCGCTTTAACCTTGTCCGCACACGCCGACTGGACACACATCAACGGTCCTACCGGAGAGGATATAACATGCTTCACATCCCACGGAACTACCATCTTTGCCGGCTCACGAAGCGGGGTATATCGAAGTACTGATAACGGACTAAGTTGGAACTGGAAAAATGGAATTAGTAGTAATTCTATCACATCCATCGGTTCAACTATAGTTATAAGCTCAGTTTCCTACGGAACATTCAGCAGTACTGATAACGGTGAAAATTGGACGAAAATTTTAGAAAATTCGTCCTCTAACTTAGCCGTAAACGGTGGAATAGTCTTTAGGGGCAATTATGACGGAATTTACCGCAGTTTCGATACATGCAAGACATGGGAAAAACTATCGACAATATTTACATCTGCTTCGCTTTGCACTAAAGGAAACTCTTTGATTGCTTATGGGAGAGATACATCTACAACCTCCAAACATTATCCTATCGGGATTAGTAATGATAATGGAGTAAACTGGACATATACGTATTCGGATAAGTTAGATAATCTCCATGATTATGATGGTAAAATTGCTGTTCATGATACTACTTTATTTATTGGTGTTTTCAGAAGCACAGACAATGGTAAGAACTGGACAAATATTGCTTTAGGAAAGAAAAACCCCTTAGACTGCACATTGTTTACAAACGGCGGTTCTGCACTGTATGTAGCAGGTGACTATACACATAGAGACTTATATCGAAGTACGGATAACGGTGATACGTGGACGGAAGTCCGTTCGGGTTTGTCGGGGAATGTAATTCAAAATATAACTGCAATTGGGCAGGTAATCTATGCAGGTACAGGAAATTCAGGAGTGTATCGCAGTACGGATAACGGAGAGACTTGGAATCAATCGAATGCCGGATTCCCATATTTAGAGGTAACTTCTCTTGTCGAAAAAGATTCCATTCTATTTGCCGGAACAAGCAATCAATTTACACGCCATGAATATGGAGGAATATATCGCAGCACAAATAGAGGTGTTACTTGGACGGAAATTAATAAGGGGTTGGCAAATTTGAATATCCTTTCACTTGCGGTAAGCGGAAATACTCTTTTTGCTGCAACTTCAATAGTAGGTGTTTACAGGAGTTCTGATAATGGTGATAACTGGACAAGATTAGAAATCGATACGGTGATGCATACTGAAGATACATATCTGGCAGTGAGCGAACTTGGTGTTTTTGTAACTGTTAATTACAAACTATTTCATTCTACCGATAACGGCGATAATTGGACTACGATAAACGGTAATTTTCCATTTAGCGGTAATAATTCGATTGCAGCAAAAGGGAACGTGGTTTGTGTAGGAAGTGAAGACCTTATAATGAGATTTATCTATAAAGACAAGAAATGGACACAAAAATCCATAGGGAATCGAATCGAATGGCCATATACTAATATTCTGGCAATAAAAGATTCAACAGTATTTACATTGAGCGATGTAGGTCTGCTTCGTATCACAAGTGATGTAAAAGGAGGCTTACAAGTAGATAAAATTTTGGGAGATTATATTCCGGGTGCTTTCATTGTTCACGGTTCTACACTGTATGCTGCCGTAGGAAGCATACAAAAGAGCCATAATGACGGTGAAACATGGGCGTTGGTTGACTCCACACTTAAAAAGAACGTATTGACGCTTATGATAGGCGGCTCTACTCTCTATGCAGGTACACAAAATGAAGGGATATGGAAACTTACTATAAATACAACCGGTATTTCTGAGAATATGAACAAGGAAACTGATAATTATTCTACATTTAGTTGCTATCCGAACCCGGCTACCAACACCCTCACAATTGACCGCACAACCCTACAATTTCCAGAAAACACTCCCGTGCACTACACACTCTCCACCCTCGTAAGTGGCAAGGTAATGGAGTTTTATAATAGTGAACCTAAGTTTACTGTTCCACTTGAGGGAATAACAAGCGGTATATATTGCCTGACAGCCGAGCAAGCAGCAAGCAAAGTAGCAGTGATGGTAACAGTCGCAAAGTAATTCTAAAATAAAAATTAAATTGACCCATAAAAAAGGATACAAGAAATTGTATCCTTTTTTATGTATGGGGTGTCTATAGAAATAGAATGTGTGGAATTAACTGTATTCTTCAGAAAATTCTCAACTATAATTTATAGGAGGTTTTTATGAGAACGTTCATTACTTATGTTGTAGTTCTTTTGGTTTCTTGCTTCGTTTCTTCTGCTCAATGGAAACGCTGCTATGGTCCGAAGGGTGGCAAAGTGGAGCACATTGCGGCAAATGGTTCAACTATTTTTGCATACCTTGATGAATCAGGAATTTTTGATAAGGATAAGCAAGCCGGATTGTACCGTAGTACAGATAATGGCGAGAATTGGGAAAGAACAAATGCCGTTGAATCTGACGAATATATACGATCTATTGAAACCATTAATCAAACAGTCCTTGTAGCTACGTATAATAGATTGATTTGCAGTTCTGATAATGGCAATACATGGATGCAGGCAAACGGGCTGGAAAACATTACTATTACATCAATTACATCAATAGGTTCAATACTGTTTGTAGGTACTCATGATATTCATGGAGTATATTGCAGCTCTGATAACGGACTCCATTGGATGCCTGCCGGTTTAGTACTTGATAGCAACTCAATGGGTATTTACAATGTTGAGGTTTGCGGAACAGTATTGTTTGTCGGGGGAAAATCAGGGTTATATCGTAGCACAAATTATGGGAAAAATTGGACGAAAATTGCAGTTGACAATGAAGATGGAAAAGTATGGTGCATAAAATCCAAAGATAATAAGTTGTTGTTTTGCGTTGAGGATGGTATTCTATTTCGTTCAAAAGATTATGGTAGTACATGGTTGAAATTAAGCTATAGTGATACTTTGAGGTATGTAAGCAATATTGTGGTGAGTGGAGAATCTCTTTATGATGTTACAAAACTATACGGAGGCTGCTGTACAGGTACAACTTCATTGCGTATTTCAAGGAGTACTGATGATGGTGAATCTTGGAATGATGTAGAGCATGAAAGTTCCTTTACGTCACCACTATGTTTTGCAGCAGGTGATGAAAATATATTTGTTGGCACGATGTACAATGGCATTTTCAGGAGCTCTGATAAAGGTGAAAATTGGACTAAGGTTAATATAGGTTTGCAAACAATACGGTTAAATACATTTTCAGTTTTTGGCTTGAACTTGTACGGCAAACATTATGGCACAAACGACTATACATACGTCTCTCAAGATTACGGGGAAAGCTGGGAGCGTTTTACAAAACCATATATTTCTAAAAAATCGTATGAGATTACTCAAAATAATATTGTGTATGAAGAAGACTTCAGAACTTTTAATTTTAATGTGATTCCAATCAAAAAATTTGTTTCCGGAAGTTTTATTTCAACTGTTTATTCAAGAGCAATTGGATACACAGGAGAAACATATATTTCAGCAACAAATTGCGGCGTTTATTACAGCTGTAACGAAGGAACAACTTGGTCAGAGCAAAATGAAACGGTGGGATGCAGGTTTATTAGCTGTATGGTAATAAACGGCTCATCAATATATATTGGGACGGGTGACGACGAAATATTCTATAGTACGAACAGCGGTAGAAATTGGGAAATAGCGTTTTACGGAGAAGAAAAGAAAATTATCAACTGCATAACTGCTTTAGGAGAAAATGTTATTGCCGGAACAACAACAGGATTAATGGTAAGTACAAATTCCGGTAAAAATTGGACAAATATACAGTTGGAATTTGAGAAAGAGGTAAACGTAACTGCACTCGCTGTTTGCAATGGTATTGTATTGGCAGGCACAAGTAATAATGGAATATTATATAGTTTAAACCAAGGTAAGAGCTGGCAGGAAATGAACGTAGGGTTGCCGCAAAAACGAAATAAAATTGAAAGGCTAACAGTGCACAACTGGAAAGTATTTGCGGAAATTGAAGATGAAGGAGTTTGGAAGCTAAGTGTGAATACCTTAGGAGTAGCCGAACAACACGAAGATATTTCTCTCGCAGGAAATATTACCTGTTATCCAAACCCGGTTACAGATTTCTTGAGAGTAGAATATAAGTCATTAATTCCTAAGAATACCGCTCCCATCCACTACACCCTCTCAACAATAACAGGAAGGGTTGTAAAGGAATTTAATACAACAGAACCAACAATCTGTGTGTCACTCTACGGACTTGCAAGCGGTGTGTATTGCCTTACTGCATGGCAAGGTGCAGCAAAAGCTGCAACGATGGTAACAGTATCCGAATAATACATCCCAAAAAATTATTTTCATAAAACGGGTGCAACGAAAATTTGCACCCGTTTTATTTTAACACCTATAAAAATATCCAAATTTGTATTTTTGCATACAGTATAATAAAACTACTTCAAATGCAAGAATACTCCTATGAAAACTATTCTTATCTCACTTATATTTCTTCTGGTTTCTTTTGCACAATGCAAAGCCGAATGGACACTGTGCAGCAGTCCTCTTGGAGGTATAGTAGGTTACTTTGGTGTAAACAAAACTCATTTCTTTCTTACAAGTCAGCAGGGAAAGTTTTACATCTCAAGCGATGAAGGAAAAAGCTGGAGTGAACCGGACTCCGGTATGGAAGCTCGTGATGTTTATTCTACTGTAACAATTGGAACAACCGTATATGCTTTAGCAGGTCAGGAAAAGCATTTATATTACTCGGAAGACAGTGGAAAAAAGTGGAAGGAAATGTTTGGTGTGGGTATATATCTTCCAAGTTGTATTGCAACAGACAGTTCTGCCCTTTACGTAGGAACCAGTCATGGGGTATTCTCATCTTCTAATAAAGGTGCAGACTGGGTATCTCATAACAAAGGTTTTATAGATGATAGGAGGGTTAGGTTCTTAACTGCAAGTGGCACGAATTTGTTTACTGTTACCGGAGACGGGATATACTCTTTAACAGACAAAGAAGGTAATTGGAGGCAGGTTTCAGCAGGATTGCCAAGCGTAAATAATTCAGATTATATTTCATTCGGAACTATTGAAAACACTTTTTTCGTAGGTTTATATAATCAAGGTATTTTCTCCACATCTGATAACGGAACTACTTGGAATGATCTTTCTGCAGGAATAAAAGACCTTAAAGTGAAATCGTTTGCAAATATAGGTACAACTCTGTTTATGTCAGTAAATTCAGGTGTATTTTACTCAACTGACAAAGGCTTAACATGGATTGCAGTGAAAAAAAACTTGAATGATATTAATGAGCCCGCCTATCTTATTGCATCTGATCCAACTCTTTACGCAATCGACCGTGGGCTGTATTTGTATAGGACTTCAGACAGGGGAACAACCTGGTTTAATGTGAATTTATCTTTATCAAAATACCTGATAAATTTAATTTATGTGAATAAGGGAAATATCTTTGCCGCCACTGCAAACGGGATTCATCTTTCAACAAACGAAGGCGTATCTTGGACTCCGGTAAATGCCGACCTTGCAAATACTCCAATATATTCCATGGCTGCTAAGGGAACTTCCATTTTTGCGGGAAGTGACAATGGGGTGCATCTATCAAAGAATAACGGTACAAGTTGGGAAACAGTTAATACAGGTTTAGGGAATTTGCATGTTGAAGCATTGATTGTTGTGGATTCAACTGTTATGGCTGGTACTGCAAAGGGATTGTATGTTTCATCGGATAATGGTTCACATTGGGTTCAAAATGATACAAGTCTTACGGATAAAAGCATCTCCTCGTTTGTTAGAAAAGACGGTAAGGTGTTTGCGGGCTGCTATCAGTTGGGTGTACTTGTTCTCTCGGAGGATGGGAAGCATTGGAAGCAAATAAATAAGGGCTTGCAAGGCGCATCGATTTCTAGTCTTTGTGTAAGAAAAAACGATTTATATGCTCTTAATTACAACTACGCTTACAGTTCAACTAATAATGGTGAAGATTGGTCACTTGATACCGCGGGCATAGAACCGGGTAACATATTGTATTGTGTAGCTTCAAAAAACGATACTATTTTCGGCGGAACAGAGTTGGGAGTGTATTTCTCAACAAATGCAGGAACAGGATGGAAACTATTCGACACGGCATCGGCGATTTATACGCGTATTAATGCCCTTGCATTTAAGGGTACTACGCTATTTGTAGATACACATAGGTATGGGGATGTCAATAGTCCCTACCTATGGAAAAATAAAATATTTGAAACTGATTCCGACCCGGATACTGATCCTGACCCAGACCCCGATCCTGACCCGGATCCGGATCCAGATCCTGATGTCAGTAATCATGTATTCGTATTCCCAAATCCTACATCTAATGCCATTACAATCAACAGGGCGGCACTTCCATTTAACGACACAAGCAGAGCCGTAACCTATGCCGTTTACAACACCATAGGGCAAAGGTTAATGCAGTTCGACCGAAATGAACCGTTGTTCACTCTTTCCTTAAGCAACGTGGCAAGCGGTTTGTATTTTCTAACGGCACGGCAAGGGGAAAACAGTATGGTGGAGATGGTGACTGTGGTTGAATAACCCGTTTTTTTCGTTTTTGTGGATTCCCTGCACCTGATTTCCAAGCCTGCGTTTGCGGTCACCCATTGCCGTCCGGGCAGTGGTTTTAGGGATGGGATGTTTACCCCAGAGAGAGAGAGCTTCAATGTTTCCGAAAACCTTGAAGTTCTTCTTACTCAGTGTGGCAGTGTAACACACAAGTGTATTAAATCTCATAGGGATGACATAGAGGTAGAACAAGAATGCGAATTTTAGAGAATCCCGTAGGGATGCAATATCGGTAGAGCAAGAAAGCGAGTTATATAGGGAATCCCGTAGGGATGTCATATCGGTAGAGCAAGAAAGCGAATTTTACAGAGAATCCCGTGGGAAGTAATATCGTTAGAACAATGAAGCAGTTGCTACATAAATCCTGTAGGGATGACATATCGATACACTCTTCGTATCCAACCGATATGCCGTTCCTACGGAACTTTAGATATAGAAATAGATACAAAAGAATATATCGCTCCTCGTATATTGCTATTATAAACATTTGAGCATTATATTTGTCAAGCCCAATGTCATACTTTTGAAGAAGGGAACGATAAAGACCGAGTCGCTCCAAGTTCAAACAGAACCTCCGTTAAGGTGGTCACGTTCTCTAACTTCTGCAACCTTGAACAGTTCTTTAGGGCGTACTTACTCTAAGTTTCGACCCTGTATCACGAGGAAAAGATGTGCGAAGTTTCTCTTCAATTGATAGCAATTTACGTTGTCTTTTAATTATCCCAAGGAGACATATCATGCAAATTTACGTCGGTACAGATATTTCTAAAGCACATTTCGACTCCTTCATTGAAGGGAAAAAATATCGATTTACGAACGATAAGAACGGACATAAATCCTTCATTGAACAACTTCCTGAAGGTGCATGGGTGGTTATGGAGACAACCGGCACTTATGGAATGCACTTAGCAGAAGAACTTGTTGAAAGCGGTTTCTGCGTTTCGATGGTCAATGCACTACAGGTTAAGCGTTTTGCCCAAAGCAGAGCTAAACGTGCAAAAACGGATGCAGCCGATGCAAAACTTCTTACAGAATACGCTCAATCACTTGAGCAGTGTAATGACAACCGGGATCGTCTTCGTCTGTGGATTCCTGATAATCCAAGTCATTCTTTTCTTAAACAGTTAAGAACCACACGTGAGCTTCTTGTCAAGATGAGAACAATGGTCTCAAATCAAATCGAAGCAATGAACGGATATACTAAAATTGCTCCTATGGTCTCTAGTACTCTCCAAAGATTGCTCAGAGTTCTTGATATGCAGATTGACGCTCTTGATGAAGGCATGAACACTATTGTTGACCAGCATTACAAAAACGAAGCTGACAATCTTACCTCGATTCCCGGTATCGCTCAAAAAACATGTGTTACTCTTATTGCATGTATCGGCAACATCGAACGCTTTGAAAGTGCTAAAGCACTGGTAGCATTCAGCGGTCTATCTCCCGGGGTTATAGAG
>CALMMI010000097.1 GCA_937868245.1 uncultured Ignavibacteria bacterium
TCGGGTGTACGGTCTTCATAAAACAACCCCGAGAATGTAAATCTCATGATGTGGTCATTTCTGGGAGTAGTTTCCACCTTCATATCTTCTTCATCGAACCCTTGTGAAATAAGGGTAACTTTTTCGTCGGGTAAAAAAGTATAGCGTCTCATCAATGTACTGCGGATATTGTTTGATGCCGTAACAATAGCATCAGCAGATTGGAGGACATTATTCTCCAATTGAAGATGACGAAACTCATGGAAAGGGGTAGGGAACGTCTTGAACGGGTAATCCACCCATAAATCCCTATAGTCGAGAACGATGGGGATGCCGTACTTTTTCTTTATTTCGGAAGCAATCAAAAATGCAGTTTGCGGTGGGGCTGTGGCAAACACAGCATCGAATTTTTCACGTTGTAACAGTTCTTCCACTGTTCGCAGTGCAGCTTTTTTCCAGCCGATTTTGCTGTCGGGGATGAAGAACATATCACTGATACGGCTCAGTATTTTGCGCATACTTTCACGCGGAAGGGAAACTGTACTTTTACCTTTGAGCAATGAGTTAACATCTTTGGAATTTGTCCGGATTACTTCGATAGAGGGGTCGATTTCCGAGATGAGGGTAGTATCTTTTGCGTAATAGCCGGTTTCACCTACGGTAAGAACTGTTGGTTGCCAGCCGAATTCACGCAAATATTTTACAAATTTGAGGGTACGCTGTACGCCGCTTAATCCAAGCGGAGGAAAATAATAGGCAATTACGAGAACTTTTTTCATAATCCTTTTTCTTCCTCCCACAGAGTTCACAGAGTTATACAAAGTTTCACAGAGTGTACTGCTTTGTGAAACTCTGTAAAAACTCTGTGAACCCTGTGGGAAATCTTTACAATTAGCTACATTACCTTACGAACTATTCCTTCTTTAAGCGAAGCTACATTAAAATTAATCAAATACCCTACTTTGCATTGTGAAAGTCGTAAATATGTTAATAATTGCTTGAAGTGTACATCCGCTAATATCTCAACAGATTTAAGCTCGATAACTATTTTGTTTTCCACCCATAAATCAATTCGATACCCTTCAGGTAATATCAACCCCCTATATGTAACGGGTAAAGCAACTTGTCTGTTTACTTTACAGTTACAATTAATTAATTCATACTCCAAACATGTTTCATAAGTACTTTCTAATAGTCCAGGACCTAATTCCGTATGTACTTTATAGGCAGAATCTAATATTAATTTGGATAATTCAGGGTAATAGAATTCAGCCATAATTTTGAAAGATAATTAACGCTAAAATTAATGAAGAGAATGTAAATTAATCAATTTATCAGAAAAACGACAGTTTATTCACAGGCAAACGGAATTTTAGCCCCACAGAATAATCAAACAAATGCGCCGAAGCATACCCAAGCAATGCACGAACAGAACCGGCTGAAATATCAAAATTAATTATTTCCCAATTGCTTCCAATCCCCGCAGACACTCCCATGCCTTCTATTCCTCCCGCTTGAAAACCTATCCTACCAAGAATGCCTTTTTCCCCAAATTGAAATCCAACACCCAATCTTGGAATGGTTGTATTTATTCCTGCTGTAACCAATCCTTGGGTATAATCAGCCATAACTGTAATAGGAATATCCAAGAACGGCGATCCAAGCGGCAATGCAAAACCTACTCGAAATCTCATCGGTAATAGAGTGCTGAAACTTGCAGTACGGGCAACCCCTTTCAAACGGTCGATACGTTCATCGGTAAGTTGTGCCAACCCCTTGATAGTATCTCTTACATCTGCATTATAGGTCTCTGTTCCTTTGTCCCAAGTAATCGAACCGATATCAAGAAGTGAGAATGCAAACGATGCTTGGCGTCCCATACTGTCGGGTTTGGTTAAAGCTCCCCAAAAGCCCATATCCATCCCAATTCCTGTTCCTGCCGTCGTCCCGCCGAAGCCGGTGAAATTCCCTACCCGTAATTGTTGTTGAAGATTACCTGCCTGCTGTGCTTTGTAGCGTAAATCTACAGCCCAATCATAGGTGGAATCCCAACCTTCGGGAACAAACGGAGTAATCTTAGCCGTATTTGAGGCATCAATTCCCTGCATCGAATAGCCGCGTATATATTTAACAGTTAAACCGATATTTACAGAATTCAAAAAATCTTGATATACATTGGCAGCCCGAATACTTTGGGCATACGTAAGTCCGTAACTTGAAAAGTGAAGCACATTATACAATCCTCCCGAAAGGTCGAGAGGTTCTTTTCCTCCATATCCGTCGAAAACTTTCGAAAAATTTTCAGGGAAGCGAAGCTGCATTTGAAGGGAATTAATAATACTGAATCCAACAGCTCCAAAATTTGGAAAATTGATTACAATTCCTATCGGCATCGTTTCGGTCTGAGAGGCAATTATTCCTTTATCAACCATCTGCACAAACTTATCACGTTCAGCAGGTGCTAAATATCGTGGATTCCAATGCCCGCCTGAGTCTATAGTGCCGTCACCGCCAAAATAATAGTTAATATCTTTGATGGAAAATACGCTGCTGCCAACCATTACACCCACAGGCATAACTGTAAACCGTATAGTAGTACTCGTATCACTGGTAAGAATATTGGCAGGGTTAACTGTGAGTGCATCTGTACCGCGGGCAAATGCAACGGTGGCGCGTGCAAGACCCATCCCCGGAACGTCCAACCTCTGCTGTGCATTAAGGGAAATCAAACACGCGAAAAGAAAACAAACGAGGTGAATCACCAATACTTTTCTATCGAGCATCGGTATTACCCTTGAATTCGAGCATCGCACGAACATGGATATAGTCGCTCGTTAGGAATTTAATGTATGGGTTAGACGACGCATTATTCGCATCGAAATTGAAATCGAAACTGTATCGTGATGATGCAAGAATTTGAGTTACATCAGCCGAATCAATCTTGAGGGAAAATGACGTTTTGGTTTCTGCATCGGCAATCCCATCACCGCCGGAATGGGCAGCCGGCAAAGAAATCGGACTTTCTTTCGGCACTTTCAAAATTACATTTCCATCCTTATCATAAAACTGAATACTGCAACTTACGTTGGCAGGAATTCTGTTCTTTGCCTCGAATGTAAGCACGGCAGATGACATATTCTTTTGCCTGTCCCTAATTTCACTTGAAACGTTGATAGCATTCATATTATGAAAATTCCCTCCGGCAATATTGACGGTAAGGGGAATACGCACTTCGGCAGTTCCACTGAAATAATCGGTATTGTTTACTAAAAACGGAGTATTGGTTGTAGTTGTTACCGTAGCTTCAATTTTTGCAAATTTTGGGAATTCGGGAATATCCAACGAGCCGAGCGGTATACTGAGTATTGTTTCATAGGGGATAGTCGTATTCCCGTTGATAGTAGCCGAACGTATTGTTTGGAGGGGTATGATAACTGTTGTTATTACTTTGTCGGATATATCCAATAGTGATGCCTTCCCGCTGAAATGTGCTTCCACCCCGGCTGTATTCAGAAGTCGCATTTCAAGGTAAGAATCTTTTGCTTGCAGACGGTTAAAAGATATTTTATCGATATTTCCTTGCGGTTTGAAATCCACCTTCGACGAAAAAGTAATATTGGTTTGTGGAAGAGATGTCCCTGCTGCGTATCGTAACTGTAGGGAATTGATTGTTCCTGCCAGTTTGAAGTTATTTCCTTCGTCAAAAGTTTCCATCGAATTTGATGATATTGCATCGGTAATTACATCGATAATAACATGCAGGTCTTTAATTGTTGAATTATTATCAGCCCTGTCGATTGAATCCGGGGTAATCCGATAGGCGGATCCACCAGAGCTAAGTGGAATCGGCGTACTTTGATTTTTCTTTATTGATACCAAATGGGAAAATTCCCTGCCGTCAGTAACCCTGTGAAGCTGTGGAAGATGAATAGTGGCAATTCCCGACACAGGAAAATTGTTCGTCATTTGTAATGTAGTTTGGAAATCAAGAAGCTCAGCCTCCGTAAGAGTTGCCCCGTCCATAAGAGGAGTGGTAACTAAAAACCGTAAGGGCTGTTTGCTGATTGCAAGTTTGGCTTGGCGAATGGTAGTGTTCTTAATACGTACATTCACTTGAAGTATATTGGTTGAATCGTAGCTTATTTGTTTGCCGTTTGAACCCGCAGAAGTAACCACAGCCTTAATCCGTGAATCTTGTGTTAGCATTTGGTCGGCAATCTGAAGAGTAATTGCTCCGCCGGTGCTGATCGAATCACCACGTGTTTGGGATTTCGGAATTGTTCTTTGGAGTGCTGTAAGCGGCATGAATATATCTTTTTGTCCGGGAGTAGTGATAACAAACCCCGGTGTGGACTGTTCGGGAAGGATTCCTACTTCCAAATCAATTGGAAAAAAATTCCGTACAATCACTTGAACAGTTGCTTTCCTGAACGATGCGTATTCTGCTTCGTTAGGTGATAGAATCGGTGATTCAAACGAATCTCCTTTTGTAGCACCAAGTGCAGGAATTACTGTAGTTGCCGGAGGTTGAGGTAATGAAGGGTAAAGAGATCTTAATGTAAGATTTGTAGTATATCCAAAGGAAACACGCTCAAGAATTTGAGTTTGTTCTTGAATTGTGCTTGAATAATTGACGGTTATCGGTCGTAATTTAAGGGAATCTCCGATTTTTGTTTCAATGAGTGCAGCGCGTTGTACCAAAACTAGATTGCCCAGTCCATCTTTGCGAAGCAGGGCTGAATCCTGAACCATTTGATCAAGTGTAACTAAAGAATCTACAAGGGGAACAGTAACTCCAATATCAAAAATAGGTGCAACAAAACGGGTAGGTAATTCATCGCAACTTTGGGTGAAAACTGTTAAAACTGTACATACAATCGCTACCGAAAGAATATGGTTCAAACGGGGTGTAAAAAATGTCATCTGTTCTCCTTAAGTGGTTGTTTTCTTGTAGTAAGAAGATTTCGAGAAAAAGTTACTTTTTTTGGTTCGACAAATTAACGAAATTTTGCGTAGTAAAGAAAAATATATTGGAGTTGGGTGAAAAAACTATTTTCAATAGTTAGGAATTTACCGGAAACTGAGATACCTCTGAAAAAATAGATTATAGTACGATTTTAAGGAGATTTATATGATGCACTGTATTTTCCTTTGCCATTTCCTTGTTTTTATGTAGATTTGATATAAATAAGGATACGTTCTTGTACTCAATTGTCTTTTTACCTTTTACTTATGATGAACATAGCAGATCTCCCGATAGGTGCATTGGCTGTTATCGTCGGTTTCGGTATCGTTAATGATTTCACTGAACGGCTTCAAGAATTAGGACTTACACCGGGTACAACCCTTAAAATCATCCGCCGCGCCCCGTTCAAAGGGCCACTCGAAATTACGTATGGACATTCTTCCCGCCTTGCAGTCCGTCCTAATGAAGGTGCTGCGATACTCGTAAAGCAAATCGGTTAAAAGAAATTTCCACAAGAATGACCACCTCTGCCACTATTGCATTTGTCGGTACACCCAATAGCGGAAAATCTACGCTTTTTAATGT
>CALMMI010000098.1 GCA_937868245.1 uncultured Ignavibacteria bacterium
CTATGTTTTGCGTTTGGTATGATGGTTGTATTGCTCAGTAAGTTGAAGGAAAATGTAAAGTTTTGCAGATGCCTGCCGATACATTTCCCTATAGTATTTCTAATCCACAGGATGTGGCTTAATTATTTTATTTTTTTCATGGAGGTTTTATGATTTGCTCTACGCTCTGCAATCGTCCTCAGAAGGTTTTCAGGCGATTTGCTCTTGCGGCGTTTGTTTTGTTATCCTTGATCGTGGGTGCTGTTGAATCCCACGCTCAGAACTATATTGCTACACTTCGCCAAAGGCGACACTATGACCAGATTCATGTGGAAGTGTGGTTAAAATCCGTTTCAGCTTCGAATACTACACGACTTGGTTCGGGTTCGTTTGCTATACATTACAACTCTACATATCTAACACCGAATGTTCCAGCCGGTTATCCGGATGCTACGACTGCAACAACGGACTCCATTATCTACGACTTAGACCAAACAGTTCCTGCAACTGCTCCGGTAGAAAACATTACTTCAGGAGTTTCGCTGGCTAACGGTTCGGGTACAAATGGTTATTCCGACCCTACAACACAATCCTATGGTAATGCCTCGGACGCTATCTATTCTCTTGAAATTAACCTTTCAAACCTTGGTGTTAGCGGAATAGTTCCGGGCAGCACAGGTCGCGGAACATTTTTAGGAAGATTGGTATTTGACATTAATAACGTTGCCATTCCTGCAGACAGTTTAACAAGAATTGCCTGGAATCCTCGTACAGACGCAGGTGATGTCCGTATTTTTGATCGCGACAGTAATGATATTGAATCACAAGTTTCATTTGTTGATCCGGATGCCTTTACAGTTATCGGCGTAACGATTCTCAATGCAAACGGTCCTTCGGAAGTAGTTGACAGAGACAGAGGAGCGGCTCCGCTTTCTCCTTATCTCGGTACATCATTGAATACTCCGCTTGCAGCAGCCAATAACGGTTATGCAGTTTTCTTCGAGCGCAGTATCGACCGTACAGTATATACTCCCGCATTAGTTGACGAAAACCTCGGTTACGCTTTCGACTACTCACTTAATGGTGGCACATCATGGTCAGAATTCGGACGTGTCGGAGAAACAGTTGACCCATCCAATGCTATTACTCCATCAGCTCTTGCACTCGTAAGCGGTTCTATTAATAACCCTAACAATGCGGCTGCTTACACAATTACCGACATGAACGGTAATCCGCTTTCTAACCAGGCACGTCTTCGTAATGCAGTACGTGTATTCTGGAGTCCTGATGCAACATTCCCAAGTCGTTCAGAACAAGGGAGAATGAGAATCAGACAATTGACAGCAGGTATTTCTGTTTCTATTGCAGCCCGTACAGATGATGCAGCAGGAATTAATGATGCAAGCGATACTAATTTCGTAATCGGTCGTTTGTTCTTTGCACAATTGAACGGTACAAACCAATATTTCAGAAGTGGTAATAATTACAGCAATTCTACACAATTGACTGTTGAAACATGGATCAATCTGAACGAATATAAAGCAATCGGTGCTGAAACAGGTATTATTGCTTCAAGTGCAGGTCCGGTATCCGGTGCAGAAGAAGGACAATGGATGCTCTATTTGAAAGATGGACGCTATCCGGCATTCCGTGCACGTGAAATCAACGGACGCGGTCCGAACGGCTATATCGCTGAAATTGTAGCATACGATTCATTACTCGTTGCAAGTGATGCATATCCTTTAGGAGCAGCACACAGCGGGAACTGGGTACACCTTTCAGCAACTGTTGCAGACAACGTTATTTCCTTGTATGTAAACGGCGAACTTATTGAAACAGTAACCAATACACAAGCACCTGATATCCGTATGGGTATGAATGGTCTTGCTACAAGCTTTCCAGTTTGGGTAGGGGTTAATCCTAATGTAAGTATCGGAAGTGATGATTATCTTCACGCCGGACTTAAAGGCACAAGAGTATGGCGTGTTGCGCTTACTCAGGCTCAAATTCGCCAAAGAGTTGCAGGGATTCCTGACCCTCTTACAAATGCGGTTCCCGGCGATGTGCTTTCAGCATTAGATTTATATTATCGTCTTGAAGGTAGCCGTACAGATGCAGCTACAAATGCTGTTTATCAATTAGGCAGCGATCCTGCTCAATTTTATCTGAGCGGTGTTGTGGATAATGCGCAAACCCGTTTCCGTCCAGACTTACCACACATTCGTCTTTCATCTCCAACCGGAAATGAAGGTGTTCCTAACAGAACCGGTATTTTAACTGAAGTTCGTTGGTTAGGTTATGGCATAGGTACAATAACAGGAGACGGTACAACTGACCCTTCAGCAGATATTGATATTCAATTCAGTACAGACGGTGGTACTACTTGGACATACGCTCGTGATGCTGCAGGTTTATTGGTAACTGATAACCTTGGTGGTCCTTCCGGTGGAGTAGTAGGTATTGAGCAAAATTCTGCACAATGGCAACCATACAATAACAACGGTGCTACACCTGATGACGGTGTAGGCGGAGACTTGAGAACTATTAACTATTCCCAACAAATTCTGGTTCGTGTTCGCGGACGTAGTGCTGCAGACCAAAACTTTTCGTCTGTTTCAGGACCAATTTGGGTTGCTCCTTATTTCTCTTTGCAAAAAACATCTAATTACCGTGTTGAAATTCCAGCCGGAAGCGATATGAATATTACCGGCAATACCGGTTTATTTGAAGCGTGGATTCGCCCTTACCGTTTCCCGACATCGGGCGAAGGATATTTCCCGATAATTACAAAAATCGATACAGCAAGCGGTTCAAAACCACATTACTCTTTCCGTCTGCTTCCTACAGGTCAATTGCAATTTGCAATTACTGACACTTCAGGAACAACAGCTGCTGCAACAAGTGATACTACAAAATTATTGGTACGTCCAAATTCAGTAGAGCTTGATTCCGCATGGACACACGTAGCAGTTTATTTCAACCGTAACAGTGGTGTAGGTGCTGCAACCGTACAATTCTTTATTGACGGTAATCAGCAAACTGCTCAAACTATTGATTCAAATGTTGTTCTTAACACATCAAACACATTCCCAACATTCCTTGGGTACGAACCAGGAACAACTGCTAAGAGCTTTTTAGGTGAGTTTAAGGAAATTCGTTTTTGGAATGGAACACCGGGTGGTGCATTGGTTATCCCGGCTACTATTCCCGACCTTGCAACATTTATTAAAGGTGCAGCAGGTGTTCGTGCAAGCAACATGACAGCAGGATATCAAACAAATCTTGTTGCTGCGTTCGACTTCAACGGCGGTACATTCCTTAACGGTCCTGGTGCAATCCGCTACTGGCGTACGCTTCCTTCCACAAACACAAACATTCGTGCAAACTTCTACCAAACAAGCGGTTTAACCTATGTTCCGGTAATTCCTTATGCTAAAATTGTTGAGCCAACTTTCCGTCAGAAAGTACAAGCAACTTCAGCTAACACAACAGTTCGCTGGATTGGATTCGATTATGATGCAACAACAAATGCACCTACAACTCAATTCGATGGATTCTATGAAGGTTTGGCAGTAGGACCTATTTCTCCTTCTCTTGAATTCTCTCTTTATGGCGGTGGTAACATTCTTGTATCACCTTATCAATTCGTAGGTAGCCCTTATTGGAATGTTGCTCAAACAGCATCATTCGAACTAAGTACAGCAACATCATCAAGCTATGTATTCCCGGCTGCAGGTGTTTCTGTTGGTAGCGCACCTCGATTTGCAGGTCAGTTTATCCCTAACACGGCAGATCCTGACGGTGATAATGACGGAGTATATAACGATGCAGCTCCAACAGGTCAAACAAAATTGACATCAGCTTTGAGCAACGCACGTTTACGTCTTTCATATTCATATACATTACCAAGCACTGTTATAGTGCCACGTCAAGGCGAAAGCCCACTCTTTACAGTAGTTCCGAATAGTAACTTTACTGTTCGTGCATTGCTTGAAGGTTATCATCGCGGATCAACCTTAGCGATGCTAAACAACATTTCAAGTACATATTCCGGCGGTGGAGTAAAGATTAAGCTCTATAACGATAATGCAGGTACAGTCGGTTCGCTTGCAGACAGTGCAGAATCTGATATAGGACCTGGATATAGCCAACTTAGTCCGGTTGCTGCTTTCCCTGCTGGACCAGTTTATCAAGAAGACGTAGGACCTCCGGGTGCTGCCTCCGACTTTGCAAACATTCCATTTATCTTTACAAACTTGAACAACGGTTCATATTGGGTAGTTGTTGATCAAATCAACCACCTTCCGATTATGTCACGTTTCCCTGCTACATTTGCTTTCACAGGTGATAATTTCGATACATGGCCTGTAGAATCAGGTTGGGACTTCCTTACATGGGATGGTAACAATGGTGTGAGCGTAATGGCTTCAACAGACTTTAACGCGACAGTAGGTAATTACTTCGGTTATAGTGGTGGATTCAACTTTTATCCTGCTGCACAAACATTTACTTATACTCCAAGTTTGTACTCTGCTTATGGAAGTGCAGTATCCCTAAATACAAGTTCAGGTTATTCAACCACAGGGTTGATTTACAATGACGGACAAACTGGTGCTGCTCTTAATCCATTACCGGCAATGGTTGGTGGAGACGTAGTTAAAGACGGTCAAATCAATGCTGCTGACCGTGTACGAGTTCGTGCTGACCAAGGTACAAACCTTGTCCGTTCGGATGTAAGCGGTGATAATGCAGTAAATGCAACCGACGTAACAGTTGTGGATAGAAACTTCGGTCGTGTATCATCTATCTTCCAAGTTGCTTTCCCTGAAAAAAATTCAACTCCTATACAAGGTGTATCAGGTAGCGGAAATAATTCAGGAGTTTTTGATGCAATCTCTCCGGAAGATCCTGAGCTTTCTAAAATGTTCAACGATGCTGTTAAAGCAGAAGTTGAAGGTAGAAATACTGCACCTCGCACTTCCGGTAAAGAAGCTGAAGTTCTCGGTTCTACTATTAACTATGTAGTATCGGCTACTCCAATCAGAACAGGTAACTATGTTGACGTTCCTGTCTATATCCGCAATACAGGAAGCACATGGAATATGGCTAATGCTACATTTGGTCTTGGTTACAACTCCAATGTGGTTGACTATGTATCATACGAAGGTGTAGATAAAGTACCGTTCAGCAATAGATCTGATTTAGGATATGACGGTTTAGCAAAATCAGCTCCTGCACTTGGTGCAGAACGCGCAATTCCTGATTTACGTACTATCGAAATCAGTTTTGATGCTTCTCCTCTTTCTAAAAAACCGGGACTTGCAGTACCAAATACAAATACATATCTTGGTACACTCCGTTTCAAAATCAAAAACTCAAACCGCCCTGTAGTATTTACATGGCACTGGGACAGAGCAGTTCTTACAACAGCTCACGAAAACATAACAGATAACGGCGACTGGAGAGTAATTCCTCCTGTATTAACATACACTGCAAGCGTTACCATTCCTAACGGTGGTGAAAAATGGCGTGCAGGTCGTAGATATTCAATCCAATGGAACGGAACCGGAAGTGCTAACGTTTCTCTTGAATATTCACTTGACAACGGCGCAAACTGGACTAAATTCGGAACAGCTATTTCCGGTGATAAAACCGCACAATGGTCACTTCCGAACACAACTACAGACAAATGTCTTGTACGTGTAGTTGATGCTGAATCAGGTTATGAAATCGACCGTAGTGATAATGCATTTACAATTTCTCCTGCTCTTGCTGCAATTTCCCGTCCTGCTCAGGCAGACCCGATTTATGTAGGCGGACGCACAGATAATATTAAATGGACAGCACAAAACGTAGGTAATGTGAAATTTGAATTCTCAGCTGATGGTGGTAAAACTTGGTCTTCTGTATCCACAGTTGCTAATGCATCTACAGGTACACTCGGCTGGAAAGTTCCTGCAGTTAATTCAAAACACGCAATGGTACGTATGGTTGAAGCTGACAACGGAGAAGAAATCAGCGTTTCAGGAGAATTCAAAGTGCTTGCGGGTACAGTGAAATTCGTTAATCCAAAAGCTGCTGAAGTATTGAAAGTTGGTGTTCAAAGCAGAATCCGTTGGGCAGTTGAAAACAGTGTAACTGCATTCGATATGGAATTCAGCAGAGACTGTGGAGCATCATGGACACCTGTAAAACAAAACAACGAAGCTGTAAAAGGTTTCTGGGATTGGTCAGTTCCTGCATTGCCAACTTCACAAGGAATGCTTCGTGCATTCTTGCCAGGTGACAATGAAATGGAATATGCACGCTCTGCAATCTTTACAGTATCAGGTGCTTCCGGTGTAGAACCGGTTGCTTACAACGGCTTCATGTTCGAATTGCCTTCTCCAAACCCTGCATCACGTGAAACAGCATTGAAATTCACTCTTCCAACTGAAGAGTCAGTTACAATCACTCTTCACAATGCAACTGGTCAGGAAATCGGATATATTACAAATAACACGCTCTTCGGAGCAGGCGACCATACTCTCAATTTCAATGTTGAGAATTTGGCATCGGGTACATATTTCTTCACACTTAAAACAGGCGGCGCATCACTTGTGCAGCAAGTTAATGTAGTGAGATAATATATATATCCCATTCAAAAATCAAAGACCTCATGGATTAATTTCCATGAGGTCTTTTTTTGTGATACGTGATTAAGATATAAAGGACAAAAACATGCTATTTGTCAAACATAACCATCGGTTTCAACCGTGGGTAACAATTGCTACATGCGTATTCTCAAACATTTAGACAATAGAACAA
Organism: uncultured Ignavibacteria bacterium; assembly: GCA_937868245.1. Classification (GTDB taxonomy): domain Bacteria; phylum Bacteroidota; class Ignavibacteria; order Kapaibacteriales; family UBA961; genus JADJXV01. The sequence goes on from CALMMI010000098.1 coordinate 6,787, forward strand.
ATATTATGACATAGCTCGCGGTTTCAACCGTGGGTAATATTGCATCCTTCGCCTTCCAATGGTTTCAACCATTTCTCTTTATCTATTCTATTAGTAAACCATTGAAATGGTTGTAGGGAGTTTGATGACATCATTCTTCCCACGGTTGAAACCGTGGGCTGTGCTTAAAATCTATTCTATTCTTCTCTGGGCTGAAATAAGTGGGTTATACATTTGCATTTGCATTTTACACAAACGCAAACGCCCTTATGGAGTAAATTCCATAAGGGCGTTTCTCAATAATAAAACTCTTACTACTCTAATCGTACTAACACTTTCTTAGTCCCGGTAGTATATCCGTCAAATACACCGATTCCATCTCCATACACATTAAATTTAGGATTAGTTCCAAATGAACCAAAGATGTTACCTCCGCCATCACCACTATTTTGCAGAGATGTATTGTAATCATCAAACGCAGAAGTGGAGCTATAAATGTTTATAAGAACAGCTTTTACCGGCTTCTCACTATAAATAAACGCTATAGGTAGAAAATCATCCGATCCAACCTCGTATTTACCAATATAATTACGACGCATGAAGCGGCTGCTAAATGTATCGGAAGTATCGCTGCTTGAATAGCAAAAACAATCTGCACGATAGATGGTATTTTCTAAAGGATTAATTTTTAACTTTATAGTTGCACGGAATTTATCGCGAGGATATTGATTTGGGTCGCTGTCAATAGTTGTATCTGCAAGTATAACAGTATCAACTTCCCATTCAGGATCCGGTGGAACAATCGTTGATGCAGTGGCAATTAATCCATGCCATTCAACTTTAATACTGTAGCTTTTCCCGGACTGAATATTGGTGTTTTGAATGCCATAATGTTTTGTGGTTGAATCAAAAGTCATTACTGTTTGTGACCCGTCAGGTAATGTAAGAGTAATATGAGCATCCCTCACCAGAGCAATTTCCTCAGAGTATTTTTGGGTAAGCGGCAGGGTTCTTGAAACGTATGCTGTTGCTGAACTATCACCCAATCTGGCACTAATAACGAGTTTTACTTCGTAGGGTAGCTCCGGATTGCTGATTGTTTGCTCGCAGCTGTTTACAAGCAGTAAAGCAGTTGGAAGAACGAGGAATAAACCAATACCTTTTTTAATAAACCCAGGTTTGAAGATTTTTCCGAAAACATCTAAATGATTCATATAACTAAACTTTTGTTTCAATTGAAAATCGGTGCTTAAAATGTAAAACTCCACGAGAAAATCGGCAACAGAGGAAACAGGGTAAGCTGTTTCAGTACAGGTTTTACTTCCCCTGTATTATAATCGTAGTTATTCTCTACATACTGTGCAAAAGGGTTCTTACGGTTGTAAAGATTGTAAATCGACAGTGAAACGGTCGATTTCAAACCGAAAACATGTGTTTTCCAGCCAATATTTACATCCAAACGGTGGTAGCTTGGTAAACGGTATCCGTTACGGTCGCTGTAGAGTCTATTGGTTCTATCCCAATAATTACCTAAGGACTGATCAAGAGCATATTGTCCGATTGGCATTGTATATGCAAAACCGGTTTGATATATCCATGCAGCACCAAACTCAACATCATCGGTCAGATCATACGTAAACGTTGCACTCAGGTCATGCCTGCTATCGTATCGGGCATAAAAAGGATGACCGTTATCGAGTCCGTCAAAATATCGTTTCGTCCACGAAAGGGTATATCCCAACCAACCGGTAAAATCCCCTATTCGCTTGTTTAGAAACAGTTCCAATCCGTATGCTTCACCCCTACCGCTCACAAATTGTGATTCAACAGGCGTTCCGAATGAAAACGATGCAGTATCCTTATACTCCAGAAGGTTTCTCATGTCTTTGTAATAAACTTCCGTTGTAAAAAGGTAGTCCTTCTTTTCTCCGAATGTGGTTTCAAAGCCTAACATTCCTTGTGTGGAAGTACTTGGCAGTATTGATTTTGTAGAAGGGAACCATAAATCGGTCGGCAGGTTAATATCATTACGTGTAATGAGATGCAGAAACTGATTTGCTATTGAAAAGGAAGAGGTGAATTTTATGTCGTCGTTCATTTGGTATGCAAACTGCGCCCTCGGTTCAAATCGTACATAATTACCGTTTTGAAAGTAGTAGAGCCGCCCCCCGAGATTGGAAGATAGCTTGTCGGTAATGCGCCATTCATCTTGCAAATACACAGCTGCATCTACTGCATTAATCGTATTATCGGTTGCCAATAGCCCGCCAAATTGGCTGCTGAATTCATCACCGATAGATGTAAAGAAACGGTGCTGAGTTGCTTCAACACCAGCCTTTATGGTATGTAGCTCATCAGGAAAATATTGGGCATCTGCTTTGAGTGAAAAATCCCGTATTTGCGAAACAGAGGTAAACTGATTTGTCCTGAGTGCCCCGGTATCATTGTAACTGGTTTCCTTAAATTCCGAACCAAACTTATAGGTTGTATAAATCAGCGTACAATTACCAAACAGTTCGGGTGAAAAGATATGCACCCACTTTGCACTTGCAGTAGAATTACCCCAATTAATACCAAAGTCCAAACTTCCATTTCTATCGCCATTTTCTGAACCGGGTGATGCTCCAATCACATCCCTACCGAAAAACCCGCTTGCATAAATCCGGTCTTTTTCACTGATTTTATAATTTACTTTTGCATTAAAATCATAAAAATAATAATCAGGTGTATTTTTTTTGTCTTCGGAACTTAAGAATAATCCCAGAAGTAAATCGAGATACATTCTCCGTCCGCTAATCATAAACGTTATATCATCATTAATCGGACCCTCCAATGTCATGCGGGAGGCAATTACCGAAATTCCTCCTTGTCCTGTTAATTTTTCCTTAGTTCCGTCTTTCATTGTTATGTCGATAACACTCGAAAGCCGCCCGCCGTATTCTGCGGCGAAACCACCCTTAATCAACCGTACATCACGTAGTGCATCATTATTAAAAGTACTTAGAAAGCCACCGAGATGTGAGGGATTATAGACAATTACATTATCCAATAACACTAAATTTTGATCGGGAGAACCGCCTCGTACATATAACCCGCTTGAAAGCTCACTTGGTGATTTCACACCAGGCAGCATTTGCAGTACACGGAAAACGTCAGTTTCACCAAGCAATGCCGGCATTTTTCTGATAAAATCGCTGGTAACACTCACAGTGCTGATACTTTGGGTAGTGGATGTAGTATTACGGTCTGCTTCCACTATCACCTCACTTGATTTTACTTTTTGTTCAACAAGAGCAAGCAATAATTGTTTTTTTTGTTCAAGCTCTGTTGAACTGACAGCATGCAGCAGTGTTTTATAACCTATCGACCGAACAGTTAGGGTATAATTGGCAAGTGGAAGTTTTGGTATAGAGAAAAAGCCGTATTTATTCGTTATTGCTCCTCGTATCGGCTTGGTGTCGGTTGGGTTTGCATAGATAGAGACAGTTGCGCTTATTATTGCTTCTCCGGAAGAAGAATCGCGAACTATTCCTGAAAGAGTGTGGAGATCCTGAGCTTTCAGCATGGTGCTCATTACAATAAACAGAATCACAATCCTGATTGGTATCATAAGCAGTGGCAGTGTATGAAGTGAAAATACTATCCTATGGTAGAATAACAGTACACTAAATAATTACTTTTAATAATTACTAATTTACTATTTTTTTCTCGGTGTTGAGTGGAGACAGTGAAAATTATTGTATTCACATTGGTAAAAGTGAATATTTTAACAATTAAACTTTAAGTTACGAATTACATCCGTGTCCGCTTCGCCAGGTAACCGCGCAGAGCCTTATCAAACGGCTCGGCAGTGTCCATTAATACATAATCAATGCCCCGTTGAAAACACTCGCGTTTGAGTGTATCAATAAAATCATTCATTGCTTTGGAGTACGTTTTTTGAATCTGATAGGGTTGGGTAAGTATCTCCTCACCCGATTCAAGGTCCTTGAAATTTGCATCCACACCAAACTTAAAATCTCGTTCTCGCGGGTCTAAAATCTGCATAACCACCACTTCATGATTCTTGTGGCGGAAATGTTTAAGTGCTGTGATAATTGAATCAATATCATCAAAGAAATCACTCAGAATAACAACCAATCCACGCCTGGATATACGTTCAGCCAGGCGATCGAGTGCCTTACCTGTTCCGGTAGTGTTAGCAGGAACTGCATTACCAAGACTGCGAAGGATTTCTTGAATATACGAAGGTTTGGACCTTGGCGGGAGGAATGACCGTACTTCTGTATCATACAATGCAAGCCCGACTGCATCCTGTTGTTTCATCATCAGATATGATAATGCACCAGCCAAATACGAGGCATACTCAAACTTGGAGATATTGCCTTTGGAAGCATACCCCATCGAGGCACTTGTATCCACCACTATCATCGAACGAAGATTTGTTTCTTCTTCGAACTGCTTTACGTAATAGCGGTCGGTACGCCCCAGGATTTTCCAATCCATAAAGCGAATATCATCACCGGGACGGTACGCCCTGTGTTCTGCGAATTCAACACTAAACCCACGGAATGGTGAACGGTGCAACCCGCTTATAAAACCCTCTACTACAAGCCTTGCTTTTAGCTCGATACTTGCAAGCTGGGCTACAATTGCAGGTTGGAGATATTTTTTATTATCCATAATGGTGTTATTGATAGCTCGAACTTCTTCCTTTTCGATCAGTTTAGAAACCATTGAAATGGTTTCTAATTCATTGTGCATTCATTTGCTCCATGGTAGAAACCATGGGCTATGCTCTTTTAACACGAAACATATTAATGTTCCTTACCCCCACCTGTCGGCTCCCATTTCACGTTTTTGCGTTTGAACAGGAACGAAACCGGTACGCCTTCCAATTCAACATGGCGGCGCAAAGCACGTTCTAAGAATCGTTTATACGATACAGCCAAATCTTCGGGATGGTTACAGAAAAATGCGAAAACAGGCGGAGCAACCTTCACTTGCGTTACATAGTTGATACGCATATCATGACCACGGATAGTCGGGGGTGGAGTTGCACGAATTTCTTCAAGAAACATATCATTAAGTTTGGATGTTGAAATCCTTGTTGTACGGCGTTTCTGAATTTCAACTGCCATTTCGATAAGATTAGTCAATCGCTGCTTACTGCGAGCCGATATGTAAATAATCGGAACGTAATCGAATGTTTTCAGTTCGTCGTGGATTTTCTTGGTAAGATTAAGTGCCGTATTGGTATCCTTTTCAATCAAATCCCATTTGTTCACAGCAATGATGATTCCTTTCCTCGAATCAATTACATCCCCGATGATTCTTTTATCCTGAGATTCCAACCCGCGTTCAGCATCAAGTACTACAACTGTAACATCACTTCGTTCTATTGCTCTTGCAGTACGCATAGTGCTGTACATTTCGATATTTTCAGTAATGTGGCTTCTTCTGCGAAGTCCGGCAGTATCAATCAGTACTATTTCTTCACCATAGAATTTCATTGTACTGTCAATTGCATCACGGGTTGTTCCTGCAATCGGGGTAACGATTGCACGGTCTCTACCAAGCAAGGCATTTGTAATACTCGACTTACCCACATTAGGTCGTCCAACCATCGCAATTTTCAAGCGGTTGTCTTCTTCAGGTTCGCCTTTCTCGAGTGGTGCAGTTACAGCATCAAGGAAATCACCGGTGCTACGACCATTCATAGCTGAAATTGCAAACGGTTCACCAAGACCAAGCTCGTGAAATTCATACATTTGTGCATCTTGCTTTACGTTGTCACATTTATTGACAACAAGAATAACGCTCTTTTTCGATGAACGAAGAACAGATGCAATATCACGGTCAACAGGTGTGATACCATCACGGCCGTCACAAACGAATATGATTGAATTTGCCTCCTCGATTGCAAGCATAGCTTGTTCGCGGATTGCCTTTTCAAACACATCATCGCTTTGTGGTACAATACCGCCTGTATCTATCAATATAAACGACGTACCGCACCACTCACCTTTGCCGTAATGTCGGTCTCGAGTAACACCCGAAACTTCTTCTACTATTGCATCACGCTCACCGATAATCCGGTTGAAAAGCGTTGATTTCCCGACATTCGGGCGACCGACTATTGCTACAAGATTCATAATTTAATTGGTTATTGAGGGAGATTTACTATCGCTTCATAAGTTACTTCACATCCTGAACGGATAAACATTGCCGATGCACTGCAATATTTTTCATGTGAAAGTTCAATTGCCCGGGTAAGTTCCGTTAGCGTTGCATCCGGGCTTGTAAGAGTGTAAACAAGATGAGCAGTTGTATATACTTTAGGGTATTCTTTAGCACGTTCACCATCGATGTCAATACGAAAACCTGCTATTGTCTTTCGCTGTTTACGAAGGATGGATAGTACGTCCATTGCTGAACATGCACCCATCGCTTCAAGCATTACTTCCATTGGAGATGCTGCTGTAGGAACATGGTCATCAGTATTCGTATCGAAATATGTTGTCATCCACCGTTCATTAGCAGCACGGAGTCTCATTCCTTCTTCGAGTATAAGATTTACTTTCATGAGGATTTAGGTTCTACAAGATGTTAATACAATTTAGGATACAAATCATCTATGAATTTGTTTGGTTTTGTTTGTAGATAGGGCATTGCCCTATCACTACCGGGTTTCAGATTTCTTTTTAATCTTTCGTAGAGATAAGGCATTTCCTTATCTTTCACACCCTTTAATTCAGATTTTCTATTGGTATTGTTGTAGATAAGGCAATGCCCTGTCTCTACATAACCTTAAAAACAATTACTCTACCTCATCCCCCATCAACAAAAACGCACGGATGAAATTATCCAGTTTCCCATCCATGACGGAATGGATGTCAGTTTCTTTTAGTTCTGTGCGGTGGTCATTTACCATTGTATAGGGCTGGAACACATACGAACGTATTTGGCTGCCCCATTCAATCTTCTTTTTATTTCCTTCGATGATTGCTTTTGCTGCTTCTTCCTCTTCCAAACGCTTTTTATAGAGTTGTGATTTGAGCATTTTCATTGCGCGTTCACGGTTCAAGAGTTGCGAACGTTCCTGTTGGCATGCAACAACAATACCGGAAGGAATATGTCTGAGACGCACGGCGGTTTCCACTTTATTCACATTCTGCCCGCCTTTACCCCCTGAACGGAAGGTATCCATCTCGACATCAGCAGGGTTCACTTCAATTTCAACATCATCTTCAACTTCGGGATACACAAATACGGAAGCGAATGAAGTCATCCGTTTGCCTTGTGAATTGAACGGAGAAATACGTACAAGGCGGTGAACACCATTCTCAGCCTTAAGATAACCGTAGGCATCTTTACCGATAATTTCAAGTGTTACAGATTTGATTCCGGCTGCATCACCTTCCTGCTCATCGGCAAGATATACAGTATAACCATGACGTTCGCACCAACGGGTGTACATCCGTAGCAAAATTTCAGCCCAATCCTGTGCTTCTGTTCCACCGGCTCCGGCATGGATTGTCAGAATTGCATTCCGGCTGTCGTCCTTACCGGAAAGAATCTTCCGAAGTTCAAGTTCATCAACTGCTTGTTGCGATTTGGTAAGTTCGGTGTTAATATCGTTTTCGAGGGATTCATCGGCGAGTTCATCGGCGAGTTGTATCATTGCGTCGGCATCATCCACTGTTTGCTGGGCTGCTTTCCAGAGCGACACCCACTCTTTGCGTTCCGAAATTTCCTGCATTACTTTTTGGGCAGCTACATTATCATCCCAAAAGTTTGGGGCTTCTGATAATTGTTCGCGCTCGGCTATTTCGTCAATTTTAGTGTCGAGGTCAAAGAAACCTCCGTAATTGCTCAAGGCGGTTTTGTAAATCTGTTATGCGTGTTTTTTGAGGTTCGAACATGATGTATTCTTATTTAATTAGCTGATGGCTGTTATATTATTTTGCTGATGGCTGTTAGCTGCTGGCTAATAGCTTCCTGATGTTTTTTATGATGAACACTGTTATTTTATTAGCTGATGGCGGTTAGCTTATTGCTAATAGTTCTTGCAGATACGATTCAGAGAAATTTTTCTTAAAAGCTAACAGCTATCAGCTTATCTTGTCCACTGTTCCGAATTCGTAATTGCATCAATATGCTTTTCAATTTTTACTAGTGAGCTTGGAGCACTTTTATCTCCATTATAATGGTTGATTACTTTCTTGTTCCCACCCAAAACAACGGTTACAAAAGTGGAAGCCAAATCTGATACATCCTGGTTCTTATATTCATCATTCCACAAGAAAAAATCTGATTGTTCTATTTCACTTATCAATGCCTTTGCCGAATCAAGAGGAATATCTACTGAAACCTTACCCTGGGTTTTGGAGAATTTGAAACCTTCAAACTCTACTTTACCAGAACCCAGAACTACAACTTTATAAGCAGGACACTGCCCATAGCATATAGTCCTTTGGAGCATAACTGTATCCTTCGAAAAATCGCGACCATCTTTTACCGTTTTCGTATGCGAACACGATAACAATGTAATTGTCATTACAAAAGCGATTACAAAACCAACAGTCTGTTTCATTGTATTTTATAAGAAAAAGTTACTTGGCTCTAAAATCGTGCGTATTGATTCCATACCTTCTGATTTTATTATGGAGCGTTTCGCGGCTGATACTCAAAATTGCAGCAGCTTTACTTACATTGCCCTTACAACGTTCAAGCGTGGCTTCTATTTTCATTTGGTCAGCACGGGCAATATCATCTCGCAACGAACGGTCGGTAGAAAAATTAAACTGTCCCACTGAATTATCCGGCATTGATGACGGAGAAATGGCACGGTGCAAGTCGATAACCTCGATTTGATCCGATTGAGTAGTTTGCAATGCCAAACGTATTGTACTTACTAGTTCACGTACATTTCCTGGCCATTCCTTTTCTTGTAAATACTCAATTGCAGCAGGAGAAATCACTTTATCTTCCTGCATATCGTTGTTATGCCTATGTACGTATTTTTCAACTATATACGGAATATCTTCACGACGCTCACGCAGAGGAGGCAAGTGGATTTCGCACTCACGTAAACGGTGATACAACTGCTCGCGGAACTTGCCTTCTCTCATAGCGGCAATCAAGTCTTTGTCCGTAGCCGATACTAACCGTAAATCAACCGATTCAGGCTCAACACTACCAACGCGTCGTATAATTCTCTCTTCAATCGGCAGAAGCAAATTAGCTTGTAACTCAATTGGCAAATCACCTATTTCATCCAAGAACAAAGTACCCTTGTTCGCCTGATGGAACATTCCCTTCTTGTTTTCCAAAGCACCCGAAAAAGCTCCCTTTACGTGACCAAACAGTTCACTTTGGAAAAGTTCCCGTGGAATATTCGGAATATCCACAGTTACTAGCGAATATTTATTACGACGGCTTGCAGCATGCAGGGCTTGTGCCACTAATTTCTTACCGCTTCCGGTTTCACCTGTAATCAATACATTCAAGTCTGTTCTGCCAAAGCGTATGATCTTATCGGCAACCGCCATCATTGCTTTGCTTTTTCCTGTAATACCCTGTCCTTCGATAATACGCATCATCTCTGTATTATCGTTACTTGCCGAGATTCTTTGGATAGTACTGGTAATTACCTCTTTTAATTTTTCACCACTCAAAACGCTTTTTTCAACAAAATTGACTGCGCCAAGTTTGGTAGCCTTTACGGCATTTTCAATTGTACCTTTACCTGAAATCATAATAATAGGCACAGCCGGGTATGCTCTTCGTGCTGCGGCAAGCACTTCCATACCGCTCATGTCCTGTGATGTGGTGAACTCAATGTCTAAAAGCATGAGTGAAATGTACTGATGATTCGTCTCTAAATATTTAAGAGCATCTTCGGGTACATTTATAATTTCCGTCTGCCATCCGAGTTGCTGAATAATATCGGCTAATGTTCCGCAAAAATCGGGATTATCATCAACCAATAGTATTTTAATAGGTATTGCCATAATTGTAAAAAATTAAATCATTACCGGTGAATATCTTTATGTGTGTGAAAATTACCACCTCTGTTCGGGTGGAACCATTGTCATAAGTGAATCATAGACCGACCGAAATGCTTTGCTGCCATACGTTTTATACTCGGGATTCCATACAGCCCGTATTCTTGTAGTTGTTTCTTTATTGGAATACTCTACAAATCTTGCAATATCACCGGGGGCATGGAGAGTTTGCACCGTGTCGAACGTCCGTAGTGCAGTTGTCAAATACTTACAAAAATCATCCGAAGATATATCCCCTATCTTAGTGTATGTATTCGTATCGGTTTCCGTTTCGCGCAAGAATTTAGTGAATACAAGTGCCCCGTTAAACTGGTAAGCCCTCATTTGTCCTGTTCTGGTGCTATACTCACCCCAGCTAATCGCCGATTCCTTCGTGCGGTCATTTATGCACGATTTTTTCGTAACTGACGGAGTAGAACAACTTGCAAAGATTGCCAAGACTGCACATATTCCACTCGCAAAATTTTTCATCACGGATTATTCTCCAAAAAGACTTTCATTCTTGCTAAAACTTCTTCTTTCCCCAAAACTTCCATTGTTTCGAACATTCCTGCTCCAACTTGCTTTCCTGTTATCATTAGACGTAACGGGTGAATAATAAATTTGAGTGCAATCTGTTTTTCTGTTGTGTAGGCATGAACAACATCGTGCAACGATTGATTTGAAAAATCGGAAAGTGATTCAAATATTCCTACGAGCGGAGCGATATTGGCATTGGTTTCAGGCTTCCAATGTTTGCCTTTATATTCCTCGTCAAAACTCGTAGGGCGTACGAACATATAATCACCGAAAGTAGGAATATCAGCTACAAAGCTGATTCGTTCGCGCAATAACTTTATCACTTGTGCCGCATATTCCAAACTAACTGTTGGATAATCATAGGTTTTCAATACTTCGAGCAGTTCAGGAGCGAGAACAGCAGGGTCGTAACTACGGAAATATTGATTGTTCATCCACTCTAATTTCTTGTAATCGAATATCGCTCCAGCTTTATTCACTTTTTCGAGAGCAAAAGACTCAATCAGTTCCTTCATCGAAAATATTTCGCGGTCAGCCGATGGATTCCAACCACATAAAGCAATAAAATTCACTAATGCTTCTGCAAAGAAACCTTTGTTCTTGAAGTCTTCTACAAAAACATCCCCATGACGTTTCGACATCTTGGACTTATCAGGGTTTAAAAGTAACGGCAAATGGGCAAACTTTGGTTTTTCCCAGCCGAATGCTTCATACAGCAAGCAGTGTTTCGGTGTAGAAGGCAGCCATTCTTCACCGCGGATAACATGAGTAATCTCCATCAAATGGTCATCAACCACATTCGCAAGGTGATACGTAGGATAACCGTCAGATTTTAGAAGAACTTGGTCATCTATATCACGCGCAGCAAACACAACTTCACCACGTACTATATCCGAAAAACGAATATCCCCGGTATGTGGAACTTTTAGGCGGATTGCGCTCGGTTCACCTTCGGCTAGCAAGCGGTTAGTTTCCTCTTCGCCAAGCGTTGTTTGATTGCGCATAATCGTACGGTCGTATTTAGGAGCCAACCCTGCTTTTTGCTGACGCTCACGCATTTTTTCGAGTTCTTCGGCTGTATCGAAGGCATAGTATGCCGCACCGTTCTCTATCAAAATACTTGCATGTGTCTGGTATAATTCTGTCCGTTCGGACTGACGGTATGGTCCAAACTTGCCACCTTGTTCAGGACCTTCGTCAAAGTCGAATCCTGCCCATTGGCACATGTCAATAATAGCTTTTTCGGCTGATTCCACATAACGGGTTTGGTCTGTATCCTCAATTCTAAGGATACATTCCCCGCCGTGATGCTTTGCAAAAAGATAATTATACAAGGCTGTGCGCAAGCCGCCTATATGCAGGAAGCCTGTGGGAGAAGGAGCAAATCGGACGCGAACTGACATAATATATACCTAACTAATAATCAAACAGAAGGAGAAAGACAATTTAACCGCGATACTTTTTCATTTCAACCGACACTTCGGCAAATGTACGCTTGGTTTCATGAAGCCGGACTGTAAGTACCTCGACATTTGGATACACTGCAATCGAAGGCGTAATTTCTTGAAGAATATACAATGCAATGTTCTCAGCAGTTGAATAGAACGGAACCATGTTAACTTTCATTGGGTTACCCCTAAAAAAAGCGCACATTGGTTCATCTGATTCCGAACACAAGAACGAATGGTCCAAACGTTCTATAATCGGCTGTACTGCAGCTTTCAAATCGAAATAATCAATAACCATACCACGCTCGTCGATTTCACCGGAAATTTCCACTCTCATCGAGTAGGAATGCCCGTGAATATTCTGACACCCGCCGTCGTGATACGGAAGGCGATGCCCCATTTCCCAATGAAAATCTT
>CALMMI010000099.1 GCA_937868245.1 uncultured Ignavibacteria bacterium
GTCCATTTGAATCGTATCGCTCCACTCAAGCCGTGGGAATTCGTCCTGAACTGTAAGACGTAGAAACGGATAACGCCGTAGTTTTTTACTTGCCGTATTGAATGGTGGTTTATGAAGTTTGATTTCTTTTGATTCATGCATTAATGCCGATAGTTCGCTACCAAGTTCTTCCCATTCAATTTTATATACGTACCGAATCATTTTAGCAATTTTCGGCGGCAGTTGTGCTGAGGATTGGAAGTAACTCCGTACACGATCTTTAAGTGACTTTGCCTTGCCGATATAGAGCAAATCTCCTTTAGCTCCGTACATTTTATAAACACCGGGTGTATTGGGGAGTCTTATTAAGTACTCTTCTACACGGTTTTGAATAGTAGCTGTTACTTTTGTAGGAGGAAGACGTTTGTTTTGGAACTGGAGCAGCTCTTCGAGTGTTTCAAGTTCATATTCCTTTTCAGCTTCTTCAAGTAAACAAATCAGGAATTTAGCAGTTGCTTCTGCATCACCCAGGGCTCGGTGACGATTACTTATTTCTATATCATAATATTGTGCAAGCGCACCTACATTCTTTTTTGATTCTTTTGGCAGGAGTCTTTTAGCCAGTTTGTAGGTACATAATTGAGCCATCTCGGTGTGTGGTATTGCGCACCGTTTCATTGTTTCTACAACAAACTTCCAATCAAACTGAACGTTATGCGCTGCAAAAATAGCACCGGGCATCTTGAAAAATTCAAACACCCTGGTGAACACTTCTTCAGCTTCAGGTGCATTAAAAACCATAGCATTGGAAATGCCTGTCATGTCCGAAATGAAAGCAGGGATAAACTGATGAGGGTTTACAAGTGAGGAGTATTCTTCAATAATTTCGCCTCCGCGAACGACAACGCAGGCAATCTCCGTGATTCGGTTATTGATTGCATCATGTCCGGTGGTTTCCACGTCCACAACAATTATCGGTACATCCCAAAACGAGTTCATAAATCTATATTGGATAGAAATGGTGGTATTGAAACAGCAACTTACCAAATTAGATTTTCATAGGCAAGTTGAGTATGAAAATGAAGGTGAGAGAAAAAGGAAAAAAAAGAAACATTTGCTTACTAAAATGATACGACGTTGAACTGTTAACCTCATTGATTTTTGAAGTTTTTATTTATTCTACACAGACATTCATTTGCAAATTGCAATATCTTTGATGCTTCAAAAATTCAACATTGCACTATTGACCACGTTTCGTTATATTGCCAGAATAGAAGATACAGACAATTTTATACTTGATGAGTTTGCTCCTCCATGCCCCTTGAAGAAACCTCGGTTGCCCCGTTATATGATTCTTTACTCTCCCTACTAGAGAGGGGAGCAGACACTCCCCGTAAAGACTTGTTTGCCATGCGCCCGGTACTACGTGAGCTTTTCACATTGCTTACTGCTAATGAACTGCAATTTTTCTCTACTACCTTTGCACAGTGGAGCTACCTTTGCGATAAATATGAAGTCCCGGCACATCTGGTTGCAGAAATAAATGCCTTCCGTCGTTTTGCTGCAAAACTTGCCAAAGAAAGGGCTTTGGAATGTACTCGCAGCGATGTGCTCGCTGTTGCGAAATCAATTGCACAAACGATATTCTTTTTCTCGGAAGTTAATATTCCTGTTGAATTATCAAAGTATTTTACAGAACCCCATTCACTTCGCCACGGTGTATTCCACACAGAAGAGACATTGGCACTGCTTCGTCTTATCGTAAAATTCTGTAGCAATCCCGAAGAACATAATGGACGTAAGCGTATAATCCTGCATGGTGAATCAGAGGAGTATGGGGAGGTGAAAGTTGCACTCTACGACCGCCATACAGAAATAGCTGATCTTATTTGGATAGTGGCTACACTT
>CALMMI010000100.1 GCA_937868245.1 uncultured Ignavibacteria bacterium
TCATAAATCATGGTGAACTGTTTTAAAGCTTATCAAACTCTGCAAACTGAATATTGACTTTGTTAACTGAACGGAATGAACAGGGCAATAAAAGAAGATTTGCTTTCGGAGCAATTCTTCCGTCTCTACAAACAGCACAAATCTTTGATTGTGGAATCTATTTTACTCTCTAATTCTGAACGCCCTCATTGGGGTCTTAAACTAAAGACCCCAAATGAGGGTCATTCACTATTTACTCACACAACAGGAACAAATGGAAACATTTAAAAAAGTATCCGGTTGTTTCAGGACAATTCAGATTACTCCTTCCTAATATCTTCTATTTCTCGTTTAATAAACTTTGCGCAAAGCTCACTTGCATAAGAAGATTCTATAGATTTGATGGTTTCTTTTTCCGGAAAATATCCAACAATGTATTTTCCATTTTTACTCTTTCTAAAATACCAACCTGAAGTGACTCGTTTGTTTTCCGACCAATCTAACCATTGTTCTATACATTCAGGATGGTTAACGAGTTCTACAAGAATATTTTCTTCATTAATTTTATCAGGTATTTCAAAATATCCTGTTTCCTCTAATAAGGAATATATTGATATATTTTCTAAGTTGTAAAACTGACTTGGCAAATTTACAACTTTTTCTATTGCTTGATTTATATTCTTTTTAGTCACCATAAAAGACTAAATATGTATGAGGCTTATTCTTACAAGATTCTGCTAATAATTGCACCTCATTAATTAATAAATTATTCTCCATTAATTTTAGGGATTGTAAATCCTGAATTAAATCATTCATTTGTAAATGATTGAATATGGTATCACCATATGGATCTAAATATTGCAGTAATTTAAACTCTCTTAAATTACTATTTGATACTATTGTAAACTCATTACTTAAAGAAGATATTATATTTTTATCTTCTCCTTCTAAAATAATTGTCCATGCCATTTTTGATTACTCCTTATGGAAGACCTGGAAATGCTGTAACAAGGTCTCCTTGTGCATTTGTAATAATTGAATAAATTGATGTTGGGGCTCCTGTTGTTCTATCGATCCCAATGTTCCGTCCTGCGTTTACTATTCTTAAAAAATTACCATTTGTTTGTTGTATCATGGGCGATTGAGTTCCTTGTCGAATTAAATTCCCAACTTCAGAAGCATCGAAGAACTTACTTTTACTTGCCCATTTTACTATTCCATTTATAGTATGCCTTTCCAGTGTGTGAGATAATCCTCCTGCAGTTATATTAATTCCTGGATTCAGAAGTTTAGGAGCTTGCGTAACGACTTCCTTAGCAAATACTTTTGCTACTCGAGTAATTGCAGATTTTACTGCTAATTTCCCAATCTGAAGAACTGCTTTTGCTCCTTGACCCCAAGCATATAAATCCAACAATCCTTCTCCGCCTGCTCCTGTCTCAGGGGCTGTCCCTTTACGCATATACGGATTTTGCACACCATTTGGAAGAAAATCTGACTGAGGGTTAGCTTTTCCCCAATCATCGTAATTTATTTTGACGCGATAAATAGGATCTTGATTCTGATATTCATTCTTTTTTGGTATACTTCCGCCTCCTCCCTTTTTAGAGCCCGAGGATCCCGGCATTTCTGTTGGAAACCTGCTACTATTATCTGCTTCCCTGTCATGATTCATCCAACGATAGAAATTATCCATTTGGCGATCTATATCCGCTTGTGTTGTACCGGGTTCTTTTACTACAATAGGATCGGGTTCGGGCGTTGTTATTATTGGATTGCCGGGACCTCCTCCGCCTCCGCCACAGGTGCATCCCCCTGTTTTGCCGTCTGCTTTGCATACAGGGCATGCACCTCCTTCATCGTCACCCATTAAAGGCGGGTGAAAAACAGCACCAACATTCTTTAATCCGCTTGCATCACTAAAAACCAGAGGGCTGCTATTACCGTACACAAAACTTGATACACCGGGAGCCGTTGACCACAATGGGTCAGGGCGTAAGAAACTTCCCGTCTCACTTTGATATTTACGGTAATCAAATTCGTTAAGCCCAACTAATCCAGCCGTTTCACGGTCTCTCTCTTGTCCTAAATACGACCATCTATCCGTCGTATTATCAGGCTTACCATACGGAGTATATTTTAAGTTCAGATTTACCGCAGAAGTTATTGTTCTTCGTACCGAACCGAGATAATCGGTAATCCTAAACTCCTTCACCCAAGTACCGTTAGCGTCGCGCACATAGTTAGCACCACCGCCGCCCATGTATTCCATAGGGTATAACACTACCCTTCTGCTTATAGTATTATCACAATTATCAATATCGGCATTTTGGCGACCGCTCCATACCGATTGAACTTCACCACCCGCGCCTCGAAGATAGTACGTCCATTCGTGAATACATAGGCAACTGTCACCTTGAGGGGAATAGTACAATCTGCGTTGTTCACGCAAGCCGCTTGTACCGTGCCTATATCTCCAATCCTTCACAGAATCAAAGACTGCTGTCGTTGGCGGAACAAGACACGTCGATCCTTGTGAACTGTTTACTTTCAACTTGTAGCGTGTAGTTTGTCCCGCAGCATCATATTCCAATACTTCTTTTTGTATGAATGCTGTTCCGGCTGTCTTAGTATCCATACCTGTTACCGCCCCTTCGCTGTCCCGGGTGTAGGTTGTGGTATCTAATGCCCTTCTATGTTCTGTTATTTTATTACCGCTATAGAGGAGAGTATCCTTTGCTAGCCCCTGCTTACGTGAAAGCCGTTTGCTTACATTATCGAGTATATACGTGGTAGTATCAAATCCTTTTATTTCTTTAGTCAGGCGCGCAATATTATCATAGGTAAGAAAAGTACTTGTACCTGCTTCCGTACGACGGGTTACATTGCTTGAAGCATCATAACCCATGTTTTGCACAAACACATCCGTACCCGCCACATCAGCTTTCATGGTATCCAACCTGCCCCTGATATCCAGGTGAGATATAACTTTTGCTGTTCCTGCATCGGTTGCATAGAATACCGTATCTGCATATCCTCGTCTTGCGTATGAGAACCACGTATCAGGTGTAAGGGGCTTAAGAGGAACGATAGGACGCTTTGCATCAGTCCAGCCTATG
>CALMMI010000101.1 GCA_937868245.1 uncultured Ignavibacteria bacterium
AATGAAATTGTAAAAATCATTGCATTAAAATCGGATAAGTCGGTTCATTACTCTTACACTTATACGTACAATAATGTTGGAAAGATTAGTGAGTCATTGTATTTTTATTCACGGAAACCTAAAAGTATCAATGAAAGAACTACTTATAAATATGATGATAAAGACTCACTTATTGAAACCACAATCTACCAAGACGGAGCAATAAATTTAACAAAAGAATTCCGGTATGATAAGAAAGGGAATTTAATTCAAACAACCGTAAATTCACCCGATAATAAACAACACGAAGAGCATACTTTTAAATATGATACCAAAGGCAACAAGACTCAGGAATCACTCCTAACTGTTAACTCAATGTTACCCTTAGGTGCTTTTTCAAAAAACTCGTTCTATAAATATGATAAATATGGAAATGTTCTGGAGGAAACCTCTTATTTAGGTAAAAACCACAAAGAACCAACGTTTAGGAAGGATTATATCTATTCAAAATGAGTCATTCTTCTATTTTTGTTTTTCAGTTGAAGACTGATTTATAACAAGTAGAAAATATTCAACTGCCACTTATTTTCAATTTTTGTGCATTCATTTAAAATGCAAACAGCCCATAAAATTATATGGGCTGTTCGATGTTTTGCTGCTATGACGACTATAGGATGGGAATTATACTTCTGCCAGATCCAATGCAGGAAAAATTTTACCCTCTTCGTTTTTGTTCCAGGTAATGTTATCCACCCGCCAGATATATTCATCAAACAATTCAGATAAATTTTCAGGAAACGACCCCTTAAATGTATTGCTGTCTATAATATCCCCTACTCGTGGCAACCAGTTACAATTCCATGATACCAATGCACTTTCTTTCCGTAATATATCATTATGAGAGAATGCAAGATTGATTTTCATGACTATCTCCTTCAAAGTAATAATAAAAACCGTAACCGTTTAGAGAATTTATATTTTTGAAGTGTAATACTCCTAAAAATATCAAATGTTTCATAATCTCAGCATTAAACAGAGTGCTTTTGATATGCAGTTTTGCACAATTAGGTGCAGGGAGATGAATAGCTACCCGGTTTGCAAAAGTAGGAGGTAAAATTTTTGTTCAGAATTGGGTGGAGAGTTTTCGAATTTTTCACATAGTGATAACAGTTTGAAAACTTAAAGATTGACACCTAGGCAAAGACTGCATCCGAAAACAGCGGTAACTTCCGAACAGTAAAACTACTTCTTTTTCGTTTTCTTATTTTCCAAATTTTGATTGACCCTATACTTCACAATTTTAGACACCAAATCTAAAGGCAGCGGTTTGTCAAGTGGAAATTGAACTGAGCCTTTTCCGCTTTTGTACAGTGATAGCTCTTCTTGAAATTCCTCCATACCGGAAGGGGCAGGATAAAATCCGATGTGGTTGGTAAATGCAGCAAAATGAACCAGATTCCCGTTCAACTTAAATGTTGGCATAGCGTAACTGATTGCTTCTTCAGCTTCAGGAGCTGCATCCTTTATAGTTGCACGGATTTTTTGTAAACGTTCCTGAATATCATCCGGAAAATTCTGAATATATTCGTCAATTGTCTTAAAAGAGTTGCTCATATCCTTACCTGACGATTCTTAATGTTTGATTTGTGCTTTGTAATTTACAAAAAGTGTACGAATTATTAAAGCAGGTTCAAAAACTCGACAGTCATGTAATTACATGCAATTCTACTTCTTTACTATTGACTCTGTATAAACCCTGTCACCTGAATACAACCGTACTATGTACACTCCGGCAGACTCTTTACTTAGGTTAATTACATAAGAACCATTGGATTGAGCATCTGGAACGACATTCACTTTTTGTCCAAAAAGATTGTAGATTTCAAGAATGCAAATCTCATTTTTTGCTTTCGTGTCAATTGTAAATATTCCATTACAAGGATTGGGATACAATTGTAGAGATGCATCATTTATGGCAAACTCACTTACATCTGTTGTACTCGAATTTAACAGAACCGAAACCTTACCGGTATCGTTATTGGTTTTTACAGTACCTACAGCCAAATCTATTTTTCCATCACCATTGAAATCTGAGCAAAGTATTGAATTTGGATACGAGTCAACTTCAAAATTTGCAGGAGTTCCAAAATTTCCTTCGCCATCCCCCATTAAGATTGATGCTTTTGGTGTGGTATTATTCACAATAGTTGCTGTAGCTATATCAATCTTACCGTCACCATTAAAATCTCCGCTACAAACTGAACGGGGAACGGTGGCATCACCAATGCTAAAGTCTTTGTTAGCTTCAAAACTACCCTTACCGTCACCAAACAATACAGAAACATTTCCTGTAGAATTATCTCCCATATTAGCCGTTGCCAAATCTATTTTACCATCCCCATTTAGATCCCCTGCTATCATTGATTGCGGAGAAATACCGGATGCAAAATTCACTGCATTCCCAAATCCACCTTTTCCATCACCTAACACAATAGAGATATAACTCTTTTTATCACTGTTGGTAGTTACTGCAATATCAACGTTCCCGTCGTTATTAAAATCAGAAGGAACAACTAAATGTGTAGCATTATTTACACCTACCGTATCCGGTTTCTTAAAATTGCCATCCCCTGTACCTAAAGCCAAATATACAGTCCTGAATCCTCTGGTTATTATCAGATCAGCTTTTCCGTCGGAATTAAAATCAGAACTGCAAAGCGTGGCGGCACTATTATAAATACCGATAAGAATTCCTTCTGCAGGAATAAATCCCCCCTTACCGTCGCCAAGGAGAATTGATACATTTCCCAAGCCTGTATTTATCGTTGCCAAGTCTGCTTTGCCGTCGCCATTAAAATCTGCTGAACAAATTGATTTAGGGATTGGTGATATAGCGAAATTTGCAGATGCTCCAAAGCTACCCTTACCATCTCCTAACACAATCGAAACACTTCCATTAGAATTTGCTGTAGCGAAATCTATGTTACCATCCCTGTTAAAATCACCCTTACAAAATGCTTCGGGATTAATGTCAACAGAGTAACTTTTTTTTGGGCTAAAAGAAACCGATTGTGCTTTTGAATGATGAATGCACAGTAGGAAAGCGAATGTTAATAGTGCAGTTTTCATAGTTGTATTTTAAAAGGAATGATAGAATCCCCTGCAGGTTTTTTGTATCTGACTATCAATGTAGCTATAAACCTTACAACAATCATCGAACTATTTTTAACAATCCTTAGAACCCTACAACACATTGATTTATCTGCGATTACACACTTAAATTAGCATTCTAAGCAACGTTATTATCGTATGTTTCTCTGCGGACTAAACGAGCGTTTCTTAGGCTTGAGAGTTTCCCAATGCCAAGCAGGCAAGTAATATTCTTTGGTCTTTTTATCGACCATTTTTTCCGGGAAACTTTCACCGTTTACACCTCCGAGCCACCTTATAATCTCCGGTTTACCGTTTTCCATAGTTACTCGGATGCTGTCTGCACTGTGACGAGCTACACCATCAGGAGTTTTTTCTTTCAGAAGGAAATACAAACTTTTAGCATCACCTTTTGCAAACACCTCTCGGAGCGTATCGTTTTCAACAGAAATGAAAATAGCCTCACCTGAGAGCTGGTCTGCCCGTTCATAATGGAGAGTGTCGTTCCTTGATGCCGAGAAAGCATGAGAGTATGCTTCTATCCTTTTAAGTCGCTGTTTAGGGATATTGACGATAATGGAATCCGCACTCAGTTGAGTAGAATCATACCAAATAATTGGAGCACCCCGCAACCTGACACGTTCTTCCTTCTTTTCAAAATATGCAGTATCGGAACGAGCAGCAAGCGATCCCCTTACCATTTCCTTGCCTGTGGCAACATACCGCTCATGTTTCCCGCGAAATGCTTCCATAAGGGAAGATGCTATTGTTAATGTATCAGGACCCTTTTTTTTGACAGTAGTATCGTTCTTTGAACTCAATAGCGAATCTTTGACAACTGAACGTGACTTTGATAAAGCGAGCGAATCTTTCAAGGAAGCCCTTGAGGATTTGGTGGGTTTAGCAGGAGTTTTTGTTACTTTAGGCTGAGTTTTTGAGATTACTGCCGGTTTTTTGGTAGTTTTTTTTGGGCTTTGGGTAGTAATAGGATCTTTTGCATGAAGGGTAGTATCTTTTGGCAAAGTCAATGAATCTTTACGCTCTACAGCAACCGTATCCATTTGATACAAGACGGCATTACCAACTACGCGGGAGTAATTCAGCGATGGGAAATTAACCGAAGAATCGCCTTTGATAAATGCATGAGAGTACTTTGCATTCATCAAAATATTACCGGAAGCATAACTGTTTTCAGTTGAACGGTGGTATTCAATTGTATCAGCATCGATTGATACAGAATCATCTTCTACTCGAACATCGCCGTAAAAATTGGCTATCGCCTTTTCTGTAGAGTATCTTCCGGTTTTAGCCGTAAGTGTGGTTTTACGGTCAACAATTTTTATCCCTTGATTGCCAACTGCTAACTTAGTGTTTCCATCGTAATTGGCACTTGGTGAAGTAAGTGTAACAGTTCCTTGAACTATTTTCACACTTCCCATTAATTCAATTCGATTTTCTTTTTGGTAATCGTTAGCTTTGTCGCACCATACCAAAACATTTCCCTGTTTGAATTGTACATGCCCCTGTGCAAAACGAAAAGTACCGTTTGCGTTTTCTTTACCGACGATTGAATCTGCGTAAATAAGATTTATTGGCTCTCCGGCGGCAGGATTACCGCCGGATTGTTGAGCACAAAGAGGAGATATTGAGACGAGTATCAAAAATATTATTGAAGCGATAGTTTTCATAATCCAAAGCTCAATAATTATTTGAAATCAGAGGGATATTTTAATGACCAACTAATGCTTTATAAGCATCAACTGTTAATAGATTGTCTAATTCAGAAGGATCTGACATTTCAATCTTAATAATCCATCCTTCGCCATAGCAATCTTGATTAACTTGCTCAGGAGCATTATTCAAACCTTGATTTACCGCTACTACTTTGCCGCTGATAGGTGCAAAAAGGTCTGCAACTGTCTTTACAGCTTCAATTGTACCGAATGATTCCCCGGCAGTTACAGCAGATAAGCTGTCGGAAATGTCAAGATACACAACGTCACCCAGTTCTCCTTGCGCGTGATCAGTAACTCCAACTGTACCAATGTTTCCTTCTACACGAACCCATTCGTGGTCGGAAGTATATTTCAAATCTGAAGGGAATTCCATGCTGCTCCTTATTTTAATATTTAAATGAAAAACTGTTTAGTAATTGTTTTTAGATAGTCTTAACTATTTGATTTGTCAAATTATTTGTTAGAGTTCTTAATTGGTAAGTTATCGAACACTTCGACGAGCTCAGTGTGACCTAAATTATTTGTAATACTGAGTTCCTGATAGTCGCGAAAGCCACAAACACAATATGACAATGACATAAAAAATTGAGTTTGTCATTCAGAAGGAGTCTTCGACTGAAGAATCTCAGTTTAGAATGCTCTCAAAGAATTAATCATTTTACTATTATTCGTGTTAAGATTTTCTACATTTTCAGACTGTTTTTTAATTCTCGAGAGTTCGCTAAACTGAGATTCTTCGGGCTAAGAAGCCCTCTGAATGACTGGCAAACTTAATGATGTCTACATGCTTATCGAAGTTTATAGATACTTGCCATATAGAGTTAGTCTATTAAAAATACTATCACATTTTTAGGAATACTCTAAACATATAATTCAATTTCTGATTTGCTTCTTACTCTTTCCAATCATGAGTATCCAGATACTTCGTATCAAAATTACCCGAAATAAAATCAGGGTTATCCATCATCTTGCGATGAAACGGTATTGTTGTGTTGATTCCCTCGATAATAAATTCATCCAATGCTCTGCGCATCTTGGCTATCGCTTCATCACGGGTTGGTGCAAATGTTATGAGTTTTGCTACTAACGAATCATAATATGGTGGAATTGCATATCCTTGATAAATATGAGAATCCACCCGAACACCATGCCCACCGGGAAAATGCAAGCTTGTAATCATGCCGGGTGACGGACGGAAATTATTATACGGGTCTTCTGCGTTGATTCTACATTCAATTGCATGGTGATGCGGGTCTGTAGGCACAAGCGAAAGCGGCAAACCAGAAGCAATACGAAGTTGTTCTTTTACTAAATCAACATCAATAGATTCTTCGGTAACCGGGTGCTCCACTTGTATCCGCGTGTTCATTTCCATGAAATAGAAATTGCGATGCTTGTCAACTAAGAACTCAATTGTACCTGCACCTTCATAATTCACAGCTTTTACAGCTTTGATTGCGGCTTCGCCCATTGCTGCACGAAGTTCAGGTGTCATGATAGCAGACGGAGCCTCTTCAATCAATTTTTGGTGACGACGTTGAATTGAACAATCACGTTCATTAAGATGAACGGCATTTCCAAATTGGTCACCGAATACTTGAATCTCAATATGGCGTGGCTCTTCAACAAATTTTTCGAGGTAAACAGATGAATTTCCAAAAGCTGCATCAGCTTCGTTGCGTGC
>CALMMI010000102.1 GCA_937868245.1 uncultured Ignavibacteria bacterium
CGTGATGTGATATAACCTGCAACGTCGTCGGCAGCGGAGTTAATCCGCTTTCCCGTCGAAAGACGGAGCTGACGAAGAGCAACATTATTGCTGGCGGATTGTAATGCATTAAATGCATTTTCCGCCGGTGTATTCGTACGAATTCTTGCGCCGCCTGAAACTGCTGATGGCATGGCGTTTCTCCCTAAAAATGTAAAAAAACAACAAAGAAATTATCTCTTTGCTGAACCTATTGACAAGCTGTGTGCCAATAGGTTTTTTGATATATGTAAGTGAGAATCTTACAATGGTTAATGCTAATTCATTTCAGGAAATATCCGGGTACAGTTGTTTATTACACTCAACCAAATTTACTATAAGCACATGTGAATCAAACTTTTACAACAAAGTTACCATATTTGTTTCTATCTTTCATTTAGTTGTTTTATAGCTTCGTCTTGCAAATTCTCTCTATTCTTATAATTGAATAATAGTCAATTTACAGCCAGTGACATGTAGAATAATAGCCACCCCATACTTTCAAGTTCTTGTTGGATTTGTCTCATTTTTTCAAGTAAGAAAAATTTTTCGACATATAAAAAAGAGATATGATTCTTCTTGCCTAACTTCTATAAATCCTCTATTTTTGCAAGATACGGAGTGTGGCTCAGCCTGGCAAGAGCCCCTTGTTCGGGACCAGGGGATCGGTTTCAAATCCTCTCACTCTGACTTGTGTTAGAATCGTATTACTATTTATATTAATCGAAATCTTCCAAAACGAGAATAAGACGATGGGTTCATCGTCTTTTTTGTTATTGAACTAATACTATGAGCAATAATCTATCCCAACTCGAACAGCTTCGCGAGCAATTCAGGCGTGATAATCCACATCTGTATAATCTACCTCCTGCCCGTAAAGAAACACCCGAAGAAATTGAAGCCCGTGCTGAAGAAAAACGCGCACGGTTAATAGTGATACGCAAACAATTGGAAGCAATCAGTGCCAAACGAAGCCAGCCGTTGAATGTAATAACCGCCCTTAAGCGTTATATGAAACAAGATAAGAAATAAACTCTCCTTAACTATAACCATGCAAATAGACTATAAAAAATACCCTACCCCACGGATGAGACATCATACCGCATCGAACCTTTATGTTCCTTTCGAAAACTTTAAGGTGCTTCCCAATTACTATCCTCCTGTTCAAACCGAGTTAGACTGGTCTCAGCATTTTGCAAACGGTAAAGCACCTGAAGCTTTGGATATTGGTTGCGGTCGAGGAGGTTTTTTGCTGGAATATGCGATGCTGCATCCTGAAACCAATATATTTGGTTTGGAGGTTCGCAAACAAGCTGTTGATTGGATAGCAGAGATTATAACTGGCGAAACAATTAAGAATGCTGCAGTAATGTGGTATAATTCTTCGAACAGACTTCCCTTTATTCAGTCTGAGTCGTTGCGCTCCGCATTCTATTTCTTCCCTGACCCGTGGCACAAGCAGAAACACCGCAAACGCCGTGCATTTAATCTAACCTTGCTTCAGGAACTCCACAGAACGTTGCGCCCAGATGCTACATTGTATCTCATGACAGACGTACCTGAGGTGGACAGTTATCAGCAAGAAATTATCAGTTTACATGAAGGATTTGAATTCAGGTATGCATCGGACGACGAATGGAATTTACCAAGAACTGATCACGAGAACTTTTCATTAAAAAAAGGGATTCCTTATATACGGGCAATTGTGAAGAAGAAAGCTGTATCAAGCTGATTTTCCTTCAATTCTTTCAAGTCCGCTTCTTATTCCCGCTTTTATCATCTTTCCATAGCCTTCGTCGGGTAACAATCCGGCGAATGAAAGAGCCAATTTGTAATTGATTTCTGCATTTGGGAAATCTTCCAAATCTTCATAGCATTTCGCTATATTCAAATAGAGTGAAGGATAGGTTGCTTCTACATTTTCATCCCTTGATTTTAAAGCAAATTCAAGTGCTGTTCGATCCCAATGCAGTTTATCGGCAACACTCTTTTGTTGACGGGCTACATAATGGGCAGCTGTAAATTTTTCCACATCATTTGAAGCTTCATTCCATGCCTGGTAGAATAAAGCTGAAGCTTCTTCGAGTTTCCCCTCACCTTCCAAGTTCATTCCATCTGCACAAAGTTTGTTTATTTTGTTGTTCGGATCGAATTGCATAATAGTAGAGTACAATATAAAATATAATGTTTTAAGAATTTGAAGTCTATATAGTTGTTACAGTTGCCTTTCCGTAAATACGCGTAAATGAATGGTCGGTTGTAAACCACCGTGCATTGAAAAGTTATAAACTTCTTTTGGGTCAGGTCGGTTGCCACAACCGACTTTTCTTTTTAGCGTATATTGTACCGACCCCCTAAAAACTGGACATAAATTCTACATTTGTTAGTTGTTGATA
>CALMMI010000103.1 GCA_937868245.1 uncultured Ignavibacteria bacterium
GACAAACTGATAACTCCATAAAGATATTACACTTTTCACTCCTTTCAACGAGGTATTTATGACTTCTTTTCTTCGTTATTTTTATATTCTCACTTGTTTTCTTTTGATGGCAACTGCCGGCTATTCCCAAGTTCAGACAAAATTTGACAGCAAAACTTCAAGAGGCAATGAATTTTGGCTTGCCGTCCCGTTGAATGATGCAATGGTGCAGCCTACAATAGCCTTAGAGTTTTATGTAACCTCCAGCTATACAACCAATGTAACATTCGAAGTTCCGGGTACGGGTTTTTCCCGTACAAAGCTGTTAAAATCAAACAGCACCATTTCGTTCAGTACTAACGATGGAAGTGCTTCATTTGATTTGCAAGTTGAAAGCTCGCAAATAGCTGAAAAACGGGGAGTTCATATCTATGCCGACCAGCCGATTTCCGTATATGTAATGAACGCCAAACAGTATTCAGCAGAAGGGTATCTGGCTTTACCGGTAAATGCATTAGGTACGCGGTATATTCACTGTTCCTATTATGATTTCAATGAAGTTCGTCCGTGGGGTGGAGGGTTTATCGTTGTGGCTACTGAAGATAACACAATGGTGACTATCAATTTAAATGGGAGAGGAAAAACTCTTGCAAAAACACGCAGTGGTTCAAAGATTGGTGATGTTTTGGGTCCTATAATTCTTAACAAGGGCGATGTGTATAACGTAATTGGAGATGGTACAACTAAAGGTATATTTGACCTCTCAGGTTCGGAAATCATTTCAAACAAACCTGTAGGACTCATTTCCTATCACGAACGGACAATGATTCCTTCTAATGTCTCGAATGGACGGGATCATTTATGTGAAATGCTGCCTCCTGTAAATACTTGGGGTAAGAAATATTATTCAATTGAACTGGAAAGAGCAAATAAGGGGGATTTTTACCGTGTAGTCGCCTCATCACCAAATACAGTCTGTAAAATGAAGTATTACGATAAGACAACCAAAACACTCTTAGGACAACGTGACATAATTTTACCAAAAACCGGAGATTTTTACGAGGACTTTAATTCGTCAACAGGAGCTGGAAACATTACCGGATTTAATGGAGTTACCGTTTGGGAAGCAGATAAGCCGATTATGGTTATGCAATATGCCTACTCTTCCGACTGGGACAACGGTACTATGTTCGATCCATTTATGATTGCTCTCACACCTCATGAACAATATCAGAAATCAGTTGCATTCAGAACACCGACCAATTCTGTTTTTCAAAATAATTATTTCAACTTTATTATCGAAGGTGATGCACCCGGTACAGAGCAAACGAAACTCAAATCGTTTGTCCTCGATGGTGATTCGGTCTATAAGTCTTACCCTGAATTACTTACAAATAACATTCCCAATACAAATCTCTACTGGGGTCGACGTCCTGTGAAGCCAGGTCAGCATTCGGCTACAAGCAATACGGTTGTGGGTGGTTTTGTATATGGTTTCGGAATGTTGAATTCTTATGGCTGGTCAGCCGAGACAGGTATTATTACTCCGATGACAAGCATTTCAGGAGTTGAAATCGACACATTACCTCCGATGTTATCATATAAAACAGATTGTGGAGACTATTATTACGTTGCAACAGAACTTCGTGAAATCGATCCCGATTCCAACTATTCACGACAAATAGACCAAGGAATTTTTGATATTTACATTAAGGATTCAATAAACAGTAATTATACACTTCAGTTGATTACCGCCCCAAAGGTTATTCCCCTTCCAAGGATAAAAATATTTAACTTTAACCTTCTGGTAAAAGACAGAACAAAGGATGCAAAAGGTGTAGTGGTAGTTATCGACAGAGCAGGCAATTACGTACTTGATACCGTAAGCTATAAAGCAACAACGTTGCCGGATGTTACACCTTCCGAAGGTAAGCTAACTGTTTTCAAAGCGGATACTACGATTGAAAAAACTATAACAATTACAAACCCTACTCAAGATACGATGTACATAGCATCGGTGTATCTGAACTACGGAACAGCATTTACAATAAAGAGTGGTGCAATTAACAATCGTTTTGCACTTGCCCCTGCTTCTTCACACGCAGTAACCGTTGATTATAAGCCTGTTAATGCAGTTAAAGGTGATACTACTCCGGAAAAAGATGTTCTGCAAGTTGTAATGGCATCATGTCGTTCTGAAATATCCATTCCGCTTGAAGGTAGGTTTGCCAGGACATCGATAAAGATAAGCATGAATAAAGTTTTATTCTACGCTAACCAGGATTATGATGGATGGGGAGGTTGGACAAACTCAGGTGACAGGGATACAATTACAATTACAAACACGACGAACAGCAGTATTACGATTCAATCAATTTTCCTCCAACAAAATAAAGTATTTTCTATTGAAAGTGGTGCTGTCTCATCGAATGTATCACTTGTAGCGGGTTCAAGTCATACTATAGCTATTCTATATAATTTTACTTCAGGTTTACATGGAGAAGAAGACTTCGATAGCCTCAATATCAAAATCCTGGGTGAACCTGTAAGGATAGTTCCAATTGAAGGACGTGCTTTTATTAATGATGTTGATGAAGAAATATCGAAATCTGAATTTTCTATCGTTGCAACTCCCAACCCTGCCAACGAGAATGTGTTAATTTCACTTGAAGGAAATTATTCACAACGAGTATTCGTTCGATTGTACGATGCAATCGGGCGTGAAATACTAGCCTGTTCTACAGAAATTGAGAATGGCAAAAGTATTTCTTTGCCAAATATAACAGGATTACCAATCGGAGCATACCGACTTGTAGCAACAAGTGCTAACGGCTTGGAGATTGCTTCAAGATTGCTTATGATTCAAAGATAGAAAATTGGAATCCTGTTGTTGTCTTCATCATAAGTATATAGTTTGGCAAGTAATTGAACCTTTCGACGGGCTCAAGGTGACTGAACCATTTGTCATGTTGAGCCTGTCGGAACATACAGATACTTACCAAAATTGTAGAATATATATTTTGATTAATTCTGCCTCTTTAGTTAGTCACTAACTTCAAAATGAAATTGCCCTTCGTACATTGGCACGAAGGGCAATTTCATTATTCTAAGATTAACGTACCAACAAGTTTCCTCCATCAGCGATGCGTCATCAACCAAAAGCTATCAGCTATAACCTACAAATTCTTCAACGCCTCCCGTTTACTTAAAGGAGCAAGTGTATTGTTTTGAACAAATGATTTTACAAACTCGGGATTTGTATAAGCATACTGCCGAAGTGACCACCCTATTGCCTTTTGGATGAAAAATTCCTTCGATTTAGAATGCGTTTCGATAACATGAGTTAAAATACCTGTATCAGTTTTTTCCTTATAAAATAACTGATAAATAATTGCGGATCTATTAAGCCACATATTATCGCTTGTGTTCCATTTGTCTATAATAGCAGGCAGTTTACTATCCCAGCGTTCAAAGTACTTACCAACAAGATGTGAGGCTACGAAATCAACCGAATCCCACCACGATTTAGTAACAATAAGATTCTCGAACAGTTGAATCGAGGTATGTTCCTGCCACAGTTTGTGTACTTTTTCGCAATACTCCATACAGAAATATTGATATTCACGCTGGGGCATATTCCATAGGAACAAAACATTCTCGTTTATATCTTCCTGAGTGCTGTTCTTTATCAACTCTTTCAAGAACAGTTTCGCAATTGCTGCGCGATTCTGTTTTTGAATTCCATAGAATGGAAATAAATCCCGCATATACTTAGCCATTTTCCCGGCAAGTTCTGTGTCGGCATTTTTCTCAAATTCCGCAGTAAGTCCATCAATTATCTCTCGGTATATCATTGTTTACTTACCGTACAATCATTAATGGTGCTTGCGTGCGCTGTTCTCCTGAGATCAATACAATTGTATATTTCCCTGCTGACAACCCGGCAGTTTCAATCACTGAAGTATGGTCTCCTATTGAAAGGTCGGTAAATTCGAATCTACGTACTACATTACCGAGAAGGTCACATAATTGTAATGTTGTTTTATCATTACTTTGTGTTGAATACGTAACGCTCACTTTATCGTTTGCAGGGTTTGGTTGAATTTGAAGTTGTATAGGAAGTACATTTCCTTCATTTACACCAATCGGTGTTTTGCTTCCTTTTAAAACTACAGAAAGTTTTTCTGCACCGGGAGCAGCTGATTTAATCTCAAAAACTGCAGTATATG
>CALMMI010000104.1 GCA_937868245.1 uncultured Ignavibacteria bacterium
TTTCTGCAAATAGACATTCTTCTTATTCTGTTCAGTAAGGGTGGTAATGGTATAGATATATTTTCCGTCTGAAGTTACTTGCATCTGGGAGATTGCACCTGTGGTATCCGTTGTTTCCTTATATGCGCCCATATCATTCCAACCGCTTTGGGCTTCGGCTGCATAGAACGAAAACACTACAAGCAGTACAACTAAAATATGCTTCAAAGACATGCTCCTTTCAAAAGTGAATGGTTGATGATCCTTTTATTTTCCCTGTTCTTGCTGATCTTCATAATAAAGACTCTTAATACCAACGGGTTCTAAATACATTCATTGACTTTTTAAGAACTCTTCCCTATTACGTATGAAAATCACCATACCATTGATTGTATGATAGAATTATCGTTATCTATTTATACTGAAAGAGGTCTAATTTGTTCCATCAGTCTGCTCTTCATGTGACTCAAACAGCTTAGTAATACTTCAACCGGAAGATTCTATATAAGACTATAGCTATTGCTCAATGTAAATATTATGAAACCACTGCTATTAGATACTACTACCCCGTTCATAAGAAGTCTTCAGGGCAATATTTTTCTACCTTACTGCTATTCTCCCCAAAAATCGGTGATATGGTCAAGACAATTCCAACAATCCTACCGCCCAGGATGAAAGAATCGTCGTGTTCTTCTGATTTCCAGGTCAAATAGCGGCTTTCTTTCCTTTTCATAAGACTTGATTCTATGAATGAGCTTCAAAATAACTTCTTTCAACTCGATAAAGTGATCTGTAATGGACTTTTTCTGCGTTTTTATCTCTTTGTACCGGAAGAAATGAGGTGTTTGCATCTGAATGGTAAGCACAAATAATGATATGGTATAGTAGAAGCGGTAAAATACCCGTTTTTTAGGCGTTTTTCATCGAAAAAACGACGAAATGTTGAAAATTTCGTTACTTTGTACCCTCATTTTTAAGGCAAAAACACATTTTGGTTATAAATAACCAAAAAATCATGTTCGTAAAACACTCAATTTTCACTCACTGTAGAATCATTTTTAGTTCAAAAAACAATCGTATATGCTCAATTCACGATCATATCTGAAATTTTTCCATATAAAACACATAAAAACAGAGGTTTATAGCTCTGTTTTTGGAATTTTTACGTTTTTTTGAAGATAAAATCCACAATTCCACAACAGAAAGAGAATTTTTGCTCCGGTTTTCTTGAAAATTTGACAAGAATCGTTGGGATTTTATCTTTTTTCTCATTTTTTATCTTCTTGAGGAAATTCTTATTCAACTTTTAGAATGAAATGAGTCCTACAATAGTATTTTTGATTCAAACAAGTTCCTGAAGTCTATTAAATAATATTTGAGCATCTTGTTGGTTAGCTTTTGATTGTTGCTCTGTTCCTTCTTTTACTGATTTACTTATATATTCTATATCATATTGTGTAAATTTTTCTATCGCTTCAATAGTTCCGCCGGAAGTACGACAAGCACAAATGCAAATAGAACATTTATTCTTCTCTATTAGATACCTAAAATTACTTTCTACTATTTCTCGACTATCCCCTGAGCTTACAATACCTATTAACGTACCATTCTTCTTAAATACTGCCCTGAAATCTCCTCTTTCTTTTTCTTCTCGAAAGGAAGTTGTATCAATTGCGTAATGATTAGCTTCTAACATTTTATACAACAACCTAATTGTTGTAGTTTTACCTCTTCGTGACGCCCCTTTGAGTGCAATGATATTCATTTTGTATCCTTAGTAAATTGTTTATAATGATTCAAAGTGCTATTCTTGTAATCATTTACTTCTTTTGTTCTGCTATCCTCTTTTGTTCTGCCATCTTCTTTTGTTCTGCTATCATTCTTTGTTCTTCAATCTTTCTTTCACGTTCCTCTGTGTATCTTCTGTCTTCCTCTTCTCGCTTCCGTTTTGCTTCCCAGATTTCCATTATGATCGTACAATAAATTTCCTTTCCTATTTCTTCTTCTAATATTTGAGCATATCGTAACTTGATCATTGCATCCTCTGAAATCCAACGTCTGATAGTTACAGCAGACTTGCCAATTGCCGCTCCGTATTCTTCATGATTTAGACCATAACGAGATAATATTGTTCGTAACTCATATCCGGTTATTGCATACCTATCCCCTGTTTTGATTGCTTGTTCTGGATTGTTATGTGGCTTTTCCATATAATTCAATTTTATGAGATGTAATGAGAAAAACGCTTTACTTATAATCCGGAGGACATGTTTTTCTGCAAAGTATAAGAGTCGATAACCAAAGATAATAGAGTCTTTTGTTCTCAAGTTTTGTCAATATTGACAAAACCTAACTATAAATTTTCAATAATTATCTTAGTGATAATGTAAGTAAGTCTATTTATTTCAAAAACATACTAAAACATTACTAATATTACCAATTTATACCAATTTATACCAATTTTATAATGTTATTAATAACCTTATTATACTATAGGTTACATAAAGCATTACCAATATTACCAATATTTTTCCTTCTTCCAGTGATACCATTGATGAGAACATCCATGTTCTCATTCTTCCTTTTCTACTACTTTATGTATCTAAGATAATTAGAAAATATTGGTAATATTGGTAATATACTAACTAAGTATAATAAATATAATAAAGTTAAGTTACAATCAAAAACGGTAAATTTTAGTAAGAATTGGTAATATTGGTATGTACCTAAAATATAAAGTTATTACATTGTATTTTATAATCATAGCAGACTTTATTATAGTAGTTACAACGTTACAAGCTTGTAACATTTTGTTGTTTTACCCTCAGATTGTATTGTTTCACCATCCGGTAGTTTTATATTATTATAGGTGCAATACATCTTTAGCCATTTACCAACTATTATCTTACTCGGTTTATCTTTGTCCTTATCACCAAATCCTACAAAATCTAAATAGTCATTATAGAATTCAGAGCATGGTATTTTTATATCTCTTGGGACATTCACCATATATTCTAAAAATTCACGGTTGGTTGCACTCAATAGCTTTTTCTCATCAATGGTTGCTGATCCATAGTTTGGGATTCTGCTTTCATTTTGAAAATATTTCTGAACGCATAGAAGCATAAAATTGTAAAAAACATTCCATTGATCCCTGCTCCAAGTATGAAAAAATTGTGATCCAAATTCGTGTTCCGGCTTAAAGGAGCTACTATAATAGCATAGTAGTTCCATTTCAAATTTCCTTCCTTTATCTGATTCTGAATTACCCTGTATTCCATAATTCGTACTGATTACTATTTTAGGGGATTCTTCAGCTGATAAATTTATCCTGTGTTGTCCCTTCTTCTCAAAACTTAATCCTTCGGTAATTGCAGAATACAATCGCTGAAAATCAAAGTATTTTTTTACATCATCAAAGAACATAATTTTAGTATCAAGTTCTATTTGTTGGTAACAGAATTGAGAATCGAACGAAAATGTTTTACCATCTATTATGGCAGTATTGCGTAACATTCTAATTGCTTGCATGATTAACCCTTTTCCAGTTCGTCCTTGAGGTTCATCATCTATATTAGCTTCTGATAGAATAACGGAAAACTTATTGGCAGTAGTTTTGAAGTCATGGAGTAAATAACCCATTGTACAGAGTAATGAAGTATGTCGTTCTGCATCAAACTTTTTTTTCGGTTCTTTGATTGAACAGATGTTTTTAGTAAATTTCACATAATCAAATTGTTCTATTTTGTTATGTTGGTTTTCTGGTATTACTTCAAAATTGTGTTGAATAATTTGAGATTTCCAGATTGGTGCGCTCAGTTCTTTATAAGGTTTTAGTTGGATTGTGTCTTTTGAAACTTCAACAAATCCATTTTTAAAGAAGTAGAAAGATTCGTTTGCAGTATCTTGGAGAAATTTTATTCTTTTGATAGGTAAGCTGTCTAATTTGTTCTTTTCTACATATACATTTATTCCTCTTCTCAGGACTGCTCTTAGTTGTTCCTTACTGAAGTTACCGGAGATTTTATCGGGTAATAACTCAATACAATGATTAGTTAGTAAGTTTCTTATCAAACCTTCATTTGATTGACATACTACATTATTCTTGATTTGGACAATCATTCGATTAAGAGAATTTTCATCTAATGCTAACAGGCAAAATCCATCTTTAATTAGAAATTCGATAATACCGTCCACATCAATCTTTAGTTCTGGTTTTCCGCGTTTATCTTCTACCTCATGCCAAAATATAAATGGTAGTTCTTCTTGTGTTATTTCACCAGTTTGAGTGTTTGTATGCTCTACTATATGGTTCTTTTTAGAAGGAAAATTTCTCTGGTTGAACTCGTTTCGAGCTTGCTCAATTTGGGCTGGTGTAATTGGTTTATTAGTGCCATGTTCAATAGCAGTTTCTATTTCTTTTAATGCTTTATCCGGGGGTAATGTACTATTGCTAATGACGGCATTTTCCACACAATTCAAAGCGTATTCTTTTGAAAAGTAGCCACCTGCTATGTATCCACCAAGTAATTCTCCTACTTTTAATCTTGTGTTATGTTTATTACCGCTTGTGGAGTGATTCAATAGGTTAATTGCAGTTTCAATTGCTCTATTTCCATCCTTTTTTTGAATGGTAATTTTGGTTGATTGTGAAAAATCTAATGGCTTTTGTATGTCTATAGTGGATTGAAGGTTTATATGAGTAGAACTTATTTCTTGGTTAATAAAAAGCTCGGCATGAGGATTGCGGAAAAGGTTATTATCATAACTGATAAAGCACAGACGATAGACATCTTTTGTAGATCTATCAATTTCAAGATTATATTCTCTTTTGTAGTACTTCTCTGCTTCAATAAAAGATTCTAAATGATACTTATCATTGATATTTATACCAATTTTTAAACCATTGCCACCTATTGATGAAAAACAAAAAAGTGTATGTTTATCATTTTCAAGTGTATGCCTTATAGTTTGAATTTGTTCCGGTGGTATATTGTCAATATCAATTTGTAATATACCAGTATGATAAATTAGTTTGTCAGTTGTTATACCATTAGTAGAATCAGCTTTTCTATGATTACATTTTGCTGATAAGGTAAAACCAGCGACTTTTGTTCTCTTAAATTCATTGTAGCTTTCTTTTTGGTTGATTGAATATAAACGCCGAGCTTCATTCACTTGATCGGCATAGACACCGTTTTGAATGTTATTCAATAATGTATCCAACGTCAAAAATTGTGGTTTTGTCGTTGTTTGTGCATTTTTAAACAAGGAGATTTCTTTGTTGAATATTTCAGAGTTTGTCAGTTCTGGTAATTCGTCCGGCATGAATAGCACCTTTCAATGAGTATTGAATGAGCGATGCTACTTTGGTTATGGGAGTGCTTTGTAGCAACAGTACCCATAAAATTTTCTTTTGATAAAGAAAAATTTATCCGTACTTTTGCTGTTGGAGTACAACACATACCGTTCCCGCGGTAGCTTGATTTTTAGTAGCGGACTTTGCTTTTGCCGAGCAAAATCCGCTTTTTATTTTAAATTTAAGATAAGTTTTCGATTTATTCCTATGAATTTTTTTGTTGGGGAAAACTTCTTACAACGAAATATTTTATTGTGGAAAACTATTTACTAGTAATGATGTTATCCGTAAGATTGTCTAACCAATTCACGTAAAATTTCTGCAACTGACTTGTGCTGCTCTTTTGCTAAGTCTTGTAGTTTATTTTTGATTTCTTCTGTAAACCTTACCTTAACTTCTTTCATTTCTGTTCGTTTCTTGTTTTTGTCTTGAGGAGTTTGCTTTGCTCTTTTTTTCAAAATATATGCCTGTGCTTTTTCTTCCGAAATACCAAGTTCTAATACAAGCTCTGTAACTTTACGTAGTTCATTTTTAGTTAGTTCTATTGATTCAGGTTTTGTCAATTTTGACAAAACTTCCTCTTTCTGATTTAGTTGTGCTTTCGCTTTTTGCAATGTGAATAGACCGTTTTTGACTTGGTCAAATAACTCTATGTTAGTTTCTCGAATTTGTTTAGCAAGTGATATATATCCACCTGACACGCCAAAAGATTGCGCCGCTATGTTACGACTATTCTCAGGTTTTGTCAATTTTGACAAATCTTCACCCTTACGAATAGCACTCATTTTACTACTTAGATTTGCTTTGGTTATTCGTTCTAATTCCGGTAATAGTTCAACAGCTAAACATGCTTTTTGGCTTGTGTTTAAATGCCGTCTTTGTAAGTTCAGACTAATTACAAATGTAAGTAAATCACTTTCAGTCCCTTCATAATTACGGAAAGTTGGTTCTATTCCTCTTTCTAAACAAGCTAAATATCTATTACGCCCATCTATAATTTGACCTTTAAAAAGATAAATAGGTTGTATTAGCCCATTTTGTTCAATATTATCTTTTAATGATTCAAATTCATTTTCCGTCATCATCGGGAAAATGTTAGCGACGGAATGAAATTCTATTCTTGTATCCTTACTCTTTTTCATTTATTATAAATCCTGTTCTATTTCTTTCTTTGTTTCTGATATAAGTTTCATTCTGGTTATATTCAGTTTAATAGATTTTTACTGTATTCTTTTAGGTTAGCTGAGAGAATTTATTGCTACAATGGTAAGTTATCTTGAAGAATAATAGAAACCGGGGGGTGCATCAAGTTGTGGGTTTTTTATTAGTTCTGCAATTGCTTGGACATGCTTTACAATTTCAAGAAAAGTTTCTGAAGTGATTTTATTGATTTCTGGAGATTCAACAATTAATTGAATCATCATTTTTAAACTATCACGTATGTCTAATGGTAGAACTGACTGAGATATATTGATGGTTTCAAAGAAAGTTTGTATGCCTTGTACTTGTTGTAAGTATGCTACTTGATTTGTAGGAGCAAAAAATGCTTTTATTGCTGATTCCTTTGCATACCAAGATTTTCCTATCTTTTGCCCTTTAATTTTACCATTATGAATGTAATTACGGATTGTGGTTTCCGTAAGCCCTAAATAGGTTGCCAATTCGGTAACGTCTAAATAGTTTTCATTCTCGATTCTTTTCATTTCATCTACTCCATGTTTGGTTATATGGTTATATAATGTTGTAAAACTAATGAAATCTTACAACATTTCAAAAGATATTTTAAGATAACATAAAATAACGTTGTTTAAAACAAAACAATGGAAAGTAAGTGTGACATAGTTATGAGAACATCAAGGTAAACTTTCTTTATCTGCTGGATGAAAATTTGGGAAGTAGTTGTAAAAAAAGATGAGAACTTTTATCCTCTGTTCTTATCACAAACTTCTAAATTTTAACAAGAGAGGATAAATGTATGAAAAATCCCATGTAGTAAGATTTTTTCCTTTAGTTTTCATATTAATACTTGGGAGTATTTAGATAAGCACGTATAGAAACAGATTATTCTTACCCTAAGTTCAATAATAAAATAAGCTTCTGTAATTTTATATATTACAATATTGATCAATTCTTTCCCTTTAAGTTTTGTCAATATTGACAAAACTTAAAGTTCTAATAGTAGGGATATAGTAGATAAGAGTTTGAAAGTATAGAGTATAAAAGCACTGAGACTATTACTTGACGAGAAGGAATTACCATTGTTAAAAATAGTAGGGGCAATCGATCAGCTACATTATTCTTCGGCTCAGATGTTTCATTTTGCCGGAGAATGAAAAGTAACCGAGATATAATGAATCCTCTTTTCATTTTCATTTATTTTGTTCTGACGTAGCGAAGACTTAACAGGTGATTTTTCATATATCACATAGCGGTAAAAGATATGATGCGGTTTAAACTCTGAAATCTTGTTCCGAAACAAAAGATGAACAATTCTACTATTGCTTTATATGATTCAAAACACCTACCGCATCAAAATACTCTTCTTTTTTTAAATCAATTCTAAAACTAAAGCATTTTTGTTCTCTTCAAGATGCAAAATATCTTTCTACAATCATAAACTGACAAATTTGATTTGCATTCTATCTAAACAGCAAAGATTATCATCAGCACAATTTGCAAAAGCTTGAAAAAAGTTCTTAAAGTTATCAGTTTTATTGTTTTTGCTTCGTTTTAGCACCGTTTTCCAACCTGAAATACTCAAAAGTTCTACAGAAAGTTAAGATTTTATGTGAAATCTCCTCAAAACAGCTTGAAAACGGCTGTATTTTGACCTTTTTTCCACAAAACGTGTCGAAATGTTGCGAAAGTGTGCTGAAATGTTGCGAATATGTGCTGATATGTGCGTTTTTGAGCACGTGTTTTTGGTTAGAAATGACCAAAAGCGTGAAATTCATTTTTCTTTTCAACATAAAGTGGCGAAATTTTTAAAATTTAAGCACAAAAAAACCGGTATTTGAGGCAAATCCGAATGCTCTGTTTAAGAATACTTTTTTTTTCTTGCCGGAGAAGGTAGGAACTAATAAAATTTTAGAACTTTTCTACTCATACTCACGCAGATCCTTCCAGGAAATAGCACTTTTCTGTGCCTTCATTTACTATTTTTCTTAATCTTCAAGCAGGAGCACTTGTACTATTAGAGTTTAGGGGTGCTTTATCAACAATATCAAGAATATTCTATCTCGTCTAAACAGAGAAAGAATGAAAAGATATTGTTATCACGGTGGAAATCCTTAAGTTCGCTGTCAGAAAAAAATAGTGCGTATTTTTATGCCGCGTTCTTGTCGAAAACCGCCAAATTTCAACAAGTGGGAACGAGTGTATAAGGATATGCCCCGTAGTGGGGCGTATTCCTTTCGCTCCCACACTGGTGCTTGGCGGTACCTCGATAAGGGCGTTTGGAAATACGCCCTTTTTATGTTTGAAGGGAACATATTTACATCTCGGCAAGTATCATTGTCAATATATTTTCAAAAAACTATAAAATTGAGTAATAAATGAGTAATGGACGTGAGAAATTACTCTGTAATTTCGTATAACAGAAATCTTTAAGTATTAATCTTTCTCTATTCTCAATATTTCACGAGGTATTTGTATGAAAGTTTTCCTTGCTCTTGTAATTACACTGTGTATGCGGCAAAATGCTGCTGCACAAGAAATACGTCTCGATTCACTCTGGGCAAAGCAGGGTGGAGTTGCCGCAATGACATTTACTCCTGACAGTAAAACTCTTCTTATAGGAGAGGATGGAGAAGAAGGTCAGGTTACAGTACATAATGTAACGGATGGAAGTCAAAGAGCACCGTTTTTTTTACCACCTAAAGCATATACTGATTTCAAGTTCACTCCTGATGGTAAGTATTTGGTAGTATCTGAACAGGGGAAAGTAGTATTGTTAAATCCCCAAACATTTGATTCAGTAGGAGTAATAGATAATGTGACTATAACAGGAAACGTAGCATTTTCAGATGACAGTCGCTATGCAGTAATAGCTGGAATGTATTCAAGTGTTGTTGTAATTGACCTATTGGAGAGGGTAGTAAAAGCAGTTTTGTATCGACCCTCAAGTTATGTTCCCGACCAAACTCATCCTACCGAAACTGCGCCATATTGGAACGGCAAAGTAAGTTTCAGTCCAGACGGTAAATATATTATAGGAAAATATGAAAATAGCTTAGTCCGTTGGGATTGGGGTAAAACACCTACCCAACAAGAAATTATCATAGGAGATATTGGTAACAGAGCTTTAATCGGCTTTTCACCTGATAAAAAGTATTTTGTTCAACAATCAAATTATATTTGGGACTTGATTGAAAAGAAACAAATAATTATTGAAGGTATGCAAGCTGTTTATCAGGAAAACAATTACAATACAGCATTTAGTTTAGACAATAAATATTTGT
Organism: uncultured Ignavibacteria bacterium; assembly: GCA_937868245.1. Classification (GTDB taxonomy): domain Bacteria; phylum Bacteroidota; class Ignavibacteria; order Kapaibacteriales; family UBA961; genus JADJXV01. Next base: position 9,799 of record CALMMI010000104.1, read on the forward strand.
TTTGTGTCAATGAGAAGCTTCAAGTTAATATAGTAAGTTTGGAACAAAAGAAAGTACTCTATAATACTGAAAAAGGTGCAAAAGAAATTGCAGTAAGTAATGATAATCAGTTCCTTTCGTATAGAGGGGTCGGTAACAGAGTACGTACTTTTCACATAACATGGGATGCTGTTTCTGTACATTCAGAGGAAGAGAATACTATTCCTTTGATACTAATAAAGCCACAGCCCGGAAATGAGTTTATTACAATTGAGATAGAAACTCCAAAATCTTATACTGATTGTAAAATATCGGTTGTTTCATCATTAGGTGCTGTTGTAGGTAATGTTTATCAAGGCGATATAACTAATGGAAAACGAACATTTATATTTCCGACAACTGGGCTTTCATCAGGACAATATACTCTATTGTTGAGTTATAAAACAGGAACAATCTCCACTCCCTTTATAATCACTAAATAATAGGAAAATATTATGAAAACCACATTGTTTTTAGCTGTATTTATATGCAGTTACAGGATAGTCTTTTGCCAAGATATTCATGAGCCTACCCCAATGACGTTTAATCACCCACAGGTAGTAGATTCCAATTATCAATATAAGTTCTTTTATTCTTGGAACTGGCTAAATGGTCCCGAAGCATTAAACAAACGTTATAAAATGAATGCCTTTCATACGTTCGATACTTTCAACAACGGTTGGACATTTCCGGCAAATCCTACAAATTACAGTACGATGCCCGATTCGTTAAGCCTTATGTGGCGACTTTTTAACGTATGTGATGATAATAAACCATTAGATGCACTTGCCATGATGTGGTATCCGTGGTTACCACCTTCGTCATCAAACGATGATTTTACTCCATTTCACAATGATAAGACGGGAGCATCCTTGCCATTTCTCAGCAGAGTAGATTCAGTAGGGTCATTAGATTCTACTACGAGCAGTGGAGCAACCATTTACCGATGGAAATTAAAAAAAAATCCACTTATCACAACTCTGGTATCTGCATTCTCAAAGCCGTGGTTAGGTAATGAATTTATTTACAGGAATTTAGGTATCGGGCAATTAGATTCAATACCTTTTACTAATTACGATCTTTATAATTCTCGTCAATTACATTTAAGTATCAATCTCCGCAGAACCGGAACTGATACCCTTACTAACTCTGATACACTTCTTGTACTCAAAATGCCGTACAGGAGTTTTAACGGCAGTACAGGATATATTGCATTCGATTCCATACCCAATCCCATATCACTCGTTTCTACATCACGCGGGCAATACCGGAAAACAACATTCAATACTTCAGCAAACCTTACAAACTTTGTGATAAGAAGAAGTATGTTGCCCCGCTCCGATGCAGCCAATCCTGATATTACCCTTAATGCAGTATTTTTTGCTGATAATGATACAGTGACTCATGCCGGCATTAACCCCCGTTTCAACTGCCGTTGGTGTGGCGGCACGGGCAATGTAATTGATACCATCGGTATCGAAGCAACGTATATTCCTTCCAAATCGAGTGTAGCAATCCGATGGATAAAAATGGAAACTCCCAATGCCCAACGAGCCTACTTTGGCGGCTACGATACTGTGATGAAAGCAGAAGTTAACAGGACATTGGACAGCCTCAACAGATTCAATACAATATGGGGCAAGCATCATAAGGTATTCAGATTTTATGCACGCGAGGAGTTCCTGGCTAGCGAATGGCAATCAGTCCGGTATTTCAATTTGCTTGTTGATACCCTTGCTACCACCGAATATGGTGTTACCCATCGCGCACATGAAGATAATACAATGCTTTTCCGGGAGAATTGGAATGGCAGTACTTACGTAGTATCAGGCAGCACCCCTGCTCCTTATCTTCGGGAAACAGCAGGGATATATGATGCAGATGCTTCACAAAAGCGTTTGGGAGTAGCCAACCGCGACGGTAATGTACTTGTTTGGCATCCGGGTGTTGGTGGTAACGGAATAGAGCATTGGCATAATGATTATGAAGCTGCATTTAGAGGTATGCCGCATGAAATAAGTGAAGGGGCAAGTGCATGGTCAACGGACTCATCTAAAATATATTCATTGCCATTACCACCAATGTCAGACTCGGCATACCAATATAACATTCTTAGAAGCAATGGTTTGTCATCTACATATTCACCTCCTTCTTTTTTACAAGGGATAGATATTCATTTATGGAATAACCGATATTATTCAAACAATAGCTACATTTTTACTTCTAAACCGTGGTGGGGTAATATTTGGGCTTCTAACGTATTTAAATATAATTATATTAGTGGTGATACAGCTTCTGCATTTCACTTCCGCACTATGCAAGCCGGACAGTTTTCACAACGCCCGTTTACAGGGGAAGAACTTCGGTATTCAATGTGGAATTGTCTGATACTCGGAGCAAAAGGCTTTCATGTTTGGGAAGGAGGTGGTACTGACTATCTTAGCCAAATGTTTATAGATACAAGCTCAAAGACGTATGACGCTTTTCTAAGCCTTGCACCGACAGGGGGAAGCTTTACAATGAGTGATTCAGCTATAACAACAAACACGAATCTTATTCTTGATGACCCTGATATTGGGACGGATTACCTCGATACAGTAGGGGGGCGGAACGACAAATTCACCCAGACATTCCGAAAATACTTTAAGTATTCGGACAGTACATATCATGCAGCAATGGGTATGGATAGAATTTATTTAGGTTTCAAGTCACAGCGATGGGCAGTGGACGAAGTTTTCTCTCATACCCGTAAGATTGATACTACTCTTATGAATCTGCAACTTGTATCATGGTTTGCCAAGAGTATCAGAAAACAAACGTATGGCGATATGAGTTTGCTATTGAAATTCATAGATACTACACTCTATACAGACACAGTTACAAGAGAATTTGCAAGCACAAGACTGTGTGACGGCTTCAAGGAATCGTGGGATTCTGCATTTTACGATGTTACTGTGCATACCCATAAGTTTTATGACCCGAATAAAGTTATCTTTATCGCAGTGCAAAATAGACGTACCAATTCTTTGGTTAAGAGCGGTAGTGATACAACATGGCTTACGGCTAAAGAATTTAAGGATAGTGTATTTTTCACTACACGCCAGCAATACGAACAATTCGGTTCACGTGAGTTGCAACTTCCATTTAATTATAAGGATTCTAATGGACGTTATGCAATGCTTCATATTACTGAACTTGGTGGTGGTATTGATACTATTATCGGTCAGGACAGAGCCGCTTCAGTAAAATTACTGCCGGGTGAAGGGAAATTCTTAAAGGTGGAAGTAATTCAGCCAAACGAAGTGGCTGGTAACCTAGCCCATAGCAACCAAACGAAGATTGTAGCCCATGCCAAGATGAAACGTCATAACGGCACAGGTGCTTGGGAGGAATCAGACACGCTCGTTCATTACATGACGTATTTCAAACCGATTAACAGCGATACGAACTATACAGGTGTATATTTCCGTAAGAGCAAACCTGCTACCAAGTATATGAACACCGCAGCAATCCAATGGGACAGCACAGAATACCTGCTTTCCAAAAATGTATTTCACGACAGTATTCCGAGTATATGTGATACATGTGCGTATCCGAGTATAGTTACCCGTTTTGATTCTACGAGCGGTGAATATTGGTCATTCGTTGTGTATGGCTGTAAATCGGATTCATCTGTCAAATATTTCTATAAGCAGTATATAGTGGAGTCGGTTGCCAGAGTAAAGAATGATACGGTATGCACATTTACTCGCAACGGTTATGCCCAGTATGGTTTGGTTTTAGATTCAGTAGATAATAGGGATTTGAAGGAATGGGGAACGCCGATGGTGAATGCCTCCGATTCGGCAAACTTTTACTGTTGGTCGAAACCCGATGAATTTGACAAAGGAATACATATTGCGTGGAAGAAACCTGATTCTATTCCACGTTCGTTTGTTTCCAAAAATTGGCTGACATGGTCGTATCATAATTATTTATATGTGGATGAAGATTGTGAGCTTACTGGTGTAGCACAGCACCCGTCGATGAATCCTTACAGTCGTTATATACGCGGGGAACATGAAAATGATTGTGCTTTAGTGTGGCAGGAAAAAAATAATTGTGACTACCCGGATTTGTATTTTCATTCCCATATTTTCTATACGCGGTTGTGGATAGATGACGGTCAGATTACGTATGGTCTTTCACCGAATTATATGGTTGATATTTATAATCCAAGCTTATTGAAAAATTCTCTGACTGGAGAAGGATCAATAGTATGTATGAGTACTACATCTGATCTCTTTAGAGACAGTATAGAATATACATATCCGGTAGTAGTACGGGAACTATTCTTGGCAGATACAAATTCCGACCTTTGTGATTTTGGTTATTGGGGCGGCGGGCATACCCCAGTGGACGTTCGTTTTGACGGTGTATATTGGCAAATGCAGCAGTCCAAATCCGATTCATCATTTATCGGTGCAATTATGAGTCGGTGGATATGGCAACAAGACACGATAATAGGAGGTAGTTTTGTGCGGGACACATTTACCTTAGGATATATTGCACCAGTTTGGGGCGGTTCGGCATCGGGGATTTTTTACGACCAACCTGTAATCTCATGCGGTGAAGCAGATTATTACCGACTTCTTACAGGCAATTGGGTGGGTTGTGTAAATTACAGTACGCGGCAGTTTTCTTTGGAATTCAGGAAACGACCATTGTACCCAAGTATGGTTGCACCTTTTTGGACTGCGCCTGATTCATTGGCACAAATTCTTCATTTAAATATAACACATCATCCGGTAGGTGTAAACACTACGGTCGAGATTGTCGATAATGGGTATTTGTCCGATAACCATGTGGCAGAAAGAGGAACCGATACCTATAATGACTGGCAACGCAATCACAGGATATATAATAAAGCAATCCCTTCTCCACCTGCGCTACCGACAATCAGATCATCAGGGCAATACTTTTTCCGTACAGAAAACACACAACCGTCGGCACGTCAATTTTACGGCTTTGGTGAAATGGAATCAAGTTTTGGAGTTTCGAGTGTAATTATCGGCGAGAAAGAATATGCAATCAAGCCTGACGAACTTGAGCAGCCGATGCGATTTTTTACGATACCCGACACCCTTTCTACCGACTGGTTCAATGTGGGTAATGTTGAAACAATGGGTGTTATTACAGCAGGTTCTTCTCCCGTCTGTCTAAATATTTGGCTTGAACGCCAAAGTGATGGCGCAACTTGGGATGTACCGCTTTCGGCAGGTGAGCAAATGAGAATAACAAGTGAAACTGTTGAACTGGAAAATGGAGACAATGAAAGCTATCGAGTACGAGTAAGTAGTAATAATCATGCTCCATATCATCCTGAAACAGCAATCACTGATGATAATGAAGTATCGAGTTTTAGTAAACCAAGCGGTCAAGAATACAAACAGATAAATTTAGGTGATAGTAATCCTATGCAAACTGTATTTGTCTATCCAAACCCAGCTCGAGATGAAGTTAATCTTCTTATCAAGGGGACAGAAAAATCAGAAGTTATCATTGTTTCGGCAATTGGTGGAGAGCAAACCCGCTTTGTAGCTGAAGGTGGAAAAACGGCGATATTAAATACTTCTAACTTTTCTTCCGGTGTGTACGTTGCTCGTGTCCGTAGAAAAGGCATGGTTGATGCTGTTGTTCCGTTTGTTGTGGTTAGATAACGGTAATCTAAAACAGAAAACTTAGTGCTTTACCAATTCTTGAGTGGCTAAATCTTTATAGATTTAGCCACTTTTTGTTATGGCAGAAGTTCTTTTTTATGAAAATTGATGCAAAACGATGAATAATTATGAAAAACTATGAATAATTACAACAAAACTATTTACACGTATGCAAAAGTGCCACAAAATCATTCATTTTTATGACATTTCTTGACACTCAGAAGTAAAATGTATCAATTCTTGTACAATCGAGCATTAAAAACACAAAATTAGCTTGTAACCAAACAGAGTTTTATTAGTAAGGCAGGTTATAGAGGTAAACTTTTATCAAAACGAAAGTTAACCTTTGACTGAAATAACCATTTCAGCTCATTAATACAACACATTATAATTATCTCATCAATTCACCTTCTCTATCAATTCGGGTGAATCATAAGAACTTTTATTCACCAACTGAGAAACCTGCCAAACATTCATATCATCAGCAGGATAAGGTTTTAATAGAGACAAATAAAAATCCTTGTCATTTCCGTTAGTGAGCCATTCATTCTCATTTTCGCCGAGAATCACTGGCATACGATCATGTACTTTCGACACTAATTCGTTAGGTTCGGTTGTAACAATAGTAAATGTCTCTACTGTTTGACCAAGGGGATTTTTCCAAGAATCCCAAAGCCCTGCAAAGGCAAATATTGGTTCAGATTTTAATGTAAAATACATCGGAATCTTTATCTTTCCATCACGAACCCACTCATAGAATCCATTAGCAGGTATAATACACCGACGAGACTTGAAAGCATTTTTGTATGATGCTAATTCAGTGATCGTTTCGGCTCTTGCATTGATGGTTTTGTACTGAAAGGAAGCATCCTTTGCCCAAGATGGAATCAATCCCCATTGCATTAATTTAAGCTCGTGCTCTTGGTCGTGTTCTATTATAACAGGGAGTAATTGCGATGGAGCTGCATTATAATGAGTGCGTAGTTCAAAATCAGGTATTTTAACACGGAATCTATCTTTTATTTCAGCGAATGTACTAAACATGCCATATCGTCCACACATAAACACCTCTAATATTTAATGTAATTGTACAGTTAATATATCTTTTATATTTGTAGTATATCTCGGTGAAAGTTTACCTTGTTTCATTTTCCAAACTTTTTTGCCTTGTGAAGCAAGTCGGATAGTATGGCTTCCATCACGTGCATTAATCTTATCAACAGCTTTCATAACCGCAACATGACGAGGATCACTATTCAAGAACATATTTTTCTGTGGTTTATCCTGGTCAGAAAAATCAAGCACTATTACCCCTGCCTTTTTATACCGAAATCCGGGTTTATACATATCTTTCAATGCTAACTCTGCAAATTTTGCCAATTCAATATTTGAATTAGTAGGATAGGGAAGTTTCATCACCCTACTTGTTGAATGTTGCTCTAAATCTTGTCTATGATAATTAGTAGTAATGAATGCTTGTAACATATTACAGCATGATCCCTGATCGCGTAATCTTTCAGCACATTTTACAGCAAATGTGACTATTCTTTCTCTTAGCTGATCATATTCAGAATACATGGTATCGAATGACCTTGTACATGCAATTGATTTTTTATTCTTAATTTCATCTAAGTCTAATGTGGGTTTTCCCATCAAGTCATGTTTTAATCGTAAGCCAACTACTGAGAATACCTTCTTTACATACTCATCGTTCAGTTCAATAAATTGCAAGGCATTAAATACTCCGATAAGATTCAATTTTTCAGCATATCTTCTACCTATTCCCCATATATCTTCAACTTTAAGCCACTTTAGGGCTTTGATACGTTTTTCATCTGTATCAATTAAATATACACCTTTAGTTTCAACAGGAAACTTCTTTGCAATTTTATTCGCAACCTTAGAAAGTGCTTTTGTCTTCGCGATTCCTATACTAATTGGTATCCCTGTACCTTTTGTTACTTTTCTCTTCATTTCCAAACAATACGCATTCAAATCATAATTCTCAAATCCTACAAACTTCAAAAATGCCTCATCTATTGAATAAACTTCAACATCAGGAGAAAACCTATTCAGAATGGTCATTACGCGAAAGCTCATATCTCCATACAATGCAAAATTTGATGAATGCACAATAACATTCTTCTCTTTGAAAAGTTGATGAAACTCAAACTCGTTAGCACCCATAGGAATGCCCAAAGCTTTTGACTCGTTGCTACGTGCAATCACACACCCGTCGTTATTAGACAGTACGACAACAGGTTTCCCATTCAAGGCAGGATTGAAAACCCGCTCACAAGAGGCATAAAAATTATTGCAATCAACGAGTGCATACATAATTATACTTTAATTTTTTGTGAACGACGAGCGCGCATATCTTTGATAACATACGTAACTACACCCCAAACCGTCAATTCGTCTCCTTGAGCTAATTTTATGGGGTCGAATTTGGGATTGGAGGGCATTAACCAACATTCTTTACCTATAAAATTTATTCGTTTTAACGTGAATTCTCCATCAATGTAACAAACGGCAATTTCACCGTTACTATATTCTTTGCTTTTATCAACAACCAATAAATCACCATTGTTAATATCATCTCCAAGCATTGATTCACCTTTAACACGAACAAAGAATGTTGTAGCCGGGTCATCAATTAAGTGACTATTCAGTTCGATTGATTGTTCGACAAAGTCAACAGCAGGAGAGGGGAATCCGGCACTTACTCCCAAAGGAAAGTATGGTAATTCAATATATACATCTGTACAAACTGAGTATATTTCGAGTGTATTGCTTGAATGTAGTATTAGCGGGTGCATAGTATCAAGTGATATTGTTTATAAATATACATACTACAAAAGTACACATAAAGAATCAAAATGTTATTGATTCTCAAAAGTTCAGTTATTCTTTACAATATATAAGATTTGTTAGATAGTTTGATTTCAACAAAATATCAGATTTGTAGATGATTCTGGAAAGTGAGGTGTTTCTAAAACATAGAAAGAAACAGTTAATCATTACATACTTCTTATGAGATTTAAGAAATCTTCCAACTTGTATGCTCCTGTAACTATCCGCCGCTCGTACACCATGAAGTAACGGTAATTATTTCCGGCTTTATTTGCCCATTGCGCACCAAGTCTTATCTTTTGTTCTGCGTCTAAATGGTCGCCTTTTGTTTCCAAGATTATTGTTTTACCGCTTTTGGTTTGAATAATGAAATCAGGATAATGATTTATAAACCCATTGATTTTAAATCCTCTTATCTCAATGTTCCTTGTCCAAAAAGCAATATTAGGCATATTACCTATTTCATTGATTACCCGCTCTTCAAACCCGTTCATACGCCCCTCTTTTTCATAGAGGGATTTTGTAATATCTTTTGCTGTGTCTCCGGGTGAAATGGTTTTAGGTAATTCAAACGATGGTTTTATAAATACCTTATCTGTATCTAAAAAGTCCTTAAACTTCTTTTCCGCAAACACTTCAGAAAGTGACCGTATTTTGTATTTGATTTTCTCAGTGTATGTATATTCGTTAATGGCAAGGTCGTTAAATTGCTCATCGGTGAAATCTTCTAAAATTCGGTTAATGTATCGTTCAATTTCTTTATCAGGAATCGGATACATATTCCCTATGATACTCATTATTCGATTTGTAAAGTTTTTAACCCTGCTGCCTTTTCTTGACGGATCAAGTATGTACGTGAGTACTGTATCTTTTGCCGTACCGTCAATCCGTATGAATGTTGGTGTATGCTCCTTTTTGGTTTCGTCCAAATCTACTTTGTAAAGCTCCGATGTTATATTATCAAATGCAATGTTTGTATCTGACTTGCTTAATGCAAACCCTTCCAATAGATTGACATTTTCCAATAATGTTTCTTCTTCCCCTTGACCAAATAAATCATTAGAAGGGATATTCAAATAGAACTGAGGCAGTTTTATTTGCCCGGCTTGTTCTTTGAATATATCCTTGATACTGTATGTTTTCACAAGCTGTTGTAGTTCGTTGGGTAAAATGACTATATTGTTCGCTTCTATTTCTGCAACAATCCTTTCAAATGCCAAGTTTTGCTGAATTGCTGATTCTTCAATGGTCAAGACTGATGTACTTTGTAAAGCTGTTCCCGGTTGAACAGAAATCCGTGTTATATCAATGTCTGAAGTTATGTCTTCCAAATTATCTACTTCCGTATTGAATGCAGTAAGCTGAAGAGTAGATTCTTGTTTCTTGGCTTCTTCCAACATTGCAGGGTCGGCAAGTTTATAATCCTTATCGCTGAATCCTGCTTTATTTAATCCTTTGACGATGTTGTCCAATGTGAACAGAAATTTTGATGAAG
>CALMMI010000105.1 GCA_937868245.1 uncultured Ignavibacteria bacterium
ATTCTGCAATTGAATATAAGGTAGATGAAAGTACTATTCAGAGAGAATCGTCAGTTAAAGAAGAGCATACGATACCCCTCGAAAACCATAAGAACGAAACGCCTGAAATAATTGGAGAACGAATATCGTACACTCAAGATACTTTTTCTGCAATTCCAAAATCTGAACTTTCCGCCGAAAATTCTTCAATACCCGAAGATTCATCGGTACATACCAAACCTCCCAGAAAGCGAACAAGTCTTGAACTGGAATCTTTGATTGGTGGTAAGTATTTGAATAGAATCGGTGCTTTTGCAATGATACTTGCAGTAGGGTTCTTTCTCAAATTTGCATTTGAAAATAATTGGATTAATGAATGGACAAGGGTAAGCATGGGGGCGGTTTTTGGTGTAGGAATGATAATCCTGGCAGGCTATTTTCATAAGAAAGATTATTCAATATTTTCTCAGGGGTTAGTAGCAATCGGTGTTTCATCGCTATACTTATCAGTATTTGCCGCTTATAATTTTTATCAGTTGTTACCTCAGATTCCTGCATTTGCACTAATGGTAATAGTAACTGTTGTTGCTTTCTTGCAAGCAATAAAGTTTAACTCACTTGCAGCGGCAATGCTGGCTACTATTGGTGGTTTCATAACACCTTTTTTGCTCCCGACTGCACATCCTAACGAAATTGGATTGTTTGCGTATATAGCACTTCTCGATGTAGGGATATTAGTAATGGTGGTAGCCAAAGAGCGTTGGAGCACTCTGGAATATTTATCCTTGTTCTCTACATATTTGGTGTACTTGCTATGGTATTCTTACGATTACAATAGGGATACTGATTTTGCAATCACTCTTTTCCATCTAACAGTATTTTGGGGGATATTTTTTAGTTTTGAAGTCTATAAAATATCGAATCAAAAGAGTAAATTTCAGGAGATGTACGTAGTTGCTTCGTGCGCAAACCTACTTGCGTACTACGGTGGATTATTTACTATTTTAAATAGCAGTTATTATTCAGATGCAAAAGGGTGGGTAACGTTTTTAGTAGGAGCAGTATATTTCGGAACTTTTTTAATCTTAAACAAACGCGGGAAAGTAAATGAGACGATAAGAAAACAATATCTTTTCATCTCGATTGCTCTGCTCTTGATAGCAACATCAATTGAATATAAAAATTATACGGCTGTTGTGCTGTATTCAATCGAGGCTCTCGGGTTGTTTTGGTGTTCGATTAGGTGGAAATATGTTTTTATCAGGAATTTTTCATTAGTGATATTTGTGTTTGCATTTATGCAAATACTTTCATGTATTGATCATAGTGAGTTCTTACAGTATCAGCAATTTCAAGTACTGTTTAACAAGAGGGCACTTGGAATCTGGACTTTTATCATATCACTTGCTTTTGCATCAATCTATTCCAAACGGATTGAAAATGAAAAGAGTTCCACATTATTAAAATCTGTTTTTACGTACTCGTCGATTGCAGTTTTGTTTTGCTGGCTTACTGTTGAAACAAACGATTATTTTCAGAAATTCATAAATTATAGTGCAGTATATGACAGTAGAGTATGGCCCGAATACTTTCGAAAAATATCATTCGGATATGTGTGGGGTGCTTATGGGTTGCTATTGTTATCCGGTGCTTTCATCCGTAAGCACCGTGAGGTTCTTATTGCAGGTATTATTGTTTCCTTTGTTGCATTTATAGGAGTATTACTCCTTTGTGCAGAATTTAATCCGATTCGTGATCACATATTGCTACTGAATATTCGTGTTGGATTAATTGTATATTTGATTGTTATTTTTGGGATTCAATACAAAATATTCAACAGTCAGAACGTATTTTTGGAAAAAGTCACCTATTGGGAATATTACCGTATCTTTTTGAAAATTTCAGTATTATTGCTAATATTTGAACTGGTAACAGTGGAAACATATTCGTTTTTTGAGAAACAAATTGTATTACTTTCTCTCCAAAATGATAGTACCTACTCAATCGGCTACCGTTCTACAATTAACGAATTACAAAACAAACAACAACTGTCGTTATCAGTTATATGGTTGGCTTATTCAATTGTTATGATGATAGTTGGATTTGCAAGGAAAATTCGCGGACTTCGAATTTCTTCTATCGTACTTTCCGGGTTTGTGATTCTAAAGGTGTTTTTATACGACTTATCGTTCCTAACTTTACTGTACCGGATTATTTCTTTTTTTGGTTTAGGCATGATTCTGTTGTTAACTTCGTATTTTTACCAACGGTACAAACACTATATTGTCGGCGAAGATGGGGGAGAAGCTGATTAATAATCAAAAAAGTCAGAAACTTTGCTTGTTTCAATAAAGATCCCAATCTATGATTCAATTCTTTACAAGATTACATGTATCATCAATATATATTATCATTATTCTGATGTTATTCGGAAGTGAAGTGTATGCCCACGATGATTTGCAAGATAATCTGCAGGATATTTCCTTGGATTCGTTACTTTCCATACCTGTTAATTCAGCAGTAAAATCCTGGCAAACAGTTAAAGAAACACCTGCATCCGTTACAATAATTACTGATAAGGATATTGCAAAATTCGGATACAGATGTTTAGAAGATGTTTTTCGTAATGTACGGGGATTCTACGTCTCGAACGACCGAAACTACTCTTATGTAGGAGTACGGGGTTTTAGCCGACCTTCCGACTATAACAATCGGATTCTTCTTTTAGTAAACGGACAAACAGTAAACGAGCCAATATACGGTGGTGCACCTATGGGCATGGATTTCCCTATAAATACCGCAATAATAGAAAGAATTGAAATTATACGCGGACCAGGTTCTGTTGCTTATGGAACAGGAGCTATGTTTGCTACGGTTAACGTTGTCACTAAATCAGGAAAATCATACAATAATATGGTTCTTTCCGGTGAAATTGAATCCTTGGGACAAAAAAGGTTTGCAGGTGCTTTCGGCAATGAGATTTCCGATGTTTCTATTGCACTTTCGGCAAATTATGCCCAGAACACTGGACAATCCTTTTTTTATAAAGAGTTTGCTACCGATAGTATATTTCACGGCAACACTCCTAAAAGCGCAGATGCAGAGCAATATTTCAGCATAACTTCACAAATTGAATATAAGAATTTGCAGTTTCAGTCGATGTATAGCTCTAGAGAAGTGCATATTCCTACTGCACCATTTGGACTTGTTTTCGGGGATAGCCGTACTAAAACCACCGATAGCTACGCAACATCCGAGTTAAAATTTAATCAAGAATTGTCGGTTGATAAAACTTTGATGATAAGAGCATTTTATCATCGTTATTATTACACTGGAACCTACCCGTACACAACGTATGTATCAGATGAAATCACAGCGAGCAATACCCTTGGAACAGAGATGCTGTTTAAGTGGGATATTTCGGTAAGTAACCGTTTAACAGTAGGTGGGCAATATCAAAATGTGTTAACAGCAAATCTTGATTTGACACCGGATGAAAACAGAAAACTGAACTTTCATCTCCCTTTTCAGGCATATTCATTGTATGCAATGGACGAACACCAAATTACCAATGAGATTGCTCTAAATCTTGGCTTTAGAATCGATGAATATTCTGAAGGCTTTAGTGCATTATCTCCACGGGCAGCCTTGATTATTAACCCGTCTGCTTCATCAACCCTTAAATTTCTGTATGGTTCGGCATTCAGATCACCAAATATCTATGAAATAAACTACGAAGATGTGCCTACCATGACAAGGTCAAATCATTCTTTAAAACCAGAAAGAATTAATACCTTAGAATTTGTAGCCGAACAGCAAATCGGAGAGCAGTGGTATGTTGTGGGGTCGCTATATCGAAGTGTTATAAAAGATATAATCGTACAAAATATGAATGTAGCGGATTCCTTTTGGCAATTTCAAAACATGTCTTCAAATACAGCAACCGGATTTGAAATTGAAGTAAATGCAAAACTATCCCGTGGATTTAATATGTATTCAAGTTTTAATTATCAGAATGCCGTTGATTCAAATACCAGTATCAAACTGCATAATTCACCTTCAATCCTCTTCAAACTCGGGATGAGCCATCATATTCCCTTTGTTCT
>CALMMI010000106.1 GCA_937868245.1 uncultured Ignavibacteria bacterium
ATCGCCGTAACTGCTTTCATCGTCTCTGTTGCCTGTAATGCACAGAATAGTAATTCGCCTTCTAAATCTTCTTCTGATGCATCCCAATTTGCATTTGGAATTGGAGTGGGTATAACACCTTCGTCGTTAGAATCACGTTCAATATTTGGTATTTCGGATAATAACGCCTTGAGTAGTGCAGTTCTTCCGATAAGCCTTCTATTTGTACTGGATATTAACGAATTAATTCGTCTGGAACCTGAATTTGGTATTAACTCTCAAACTACCAATCAAACAGGCGCTAGCAGTGGTGATAAATCTTCAACTTTGCAATCGTTTAAAGCAGGTTTAGGGGTTCTTTTTAAAAGTAAGATTACATCTTCATCTCAGGCAATATTCGGATTGCGCGGAGGATATTTGTCATTATCGCAATCTACTGAAGCTTCGGGTTCAACACCGGCAACCTCTGTATCCAGACCTTTTATTACAATGGCAGGAGTAGTTGGAGGTGAATATTACCTTGCACGCCAATTCTCCTTAGGAGCGGAAATCAATATCGGATATATTAGTGTTGGGGAGTTAACATCTGAACCTGCATCCCAGTCAACAACAAAGGTTACAGGCTCGGGGTTTTTTACTAATGCACAAATATCTGCAAGATTCTATTTTGCACAATAGTAGATTGTAAAAGATAGGGTTATAAACAAAAAGACTTGACATGCTTCGTTGAATCAGTCAAGTCTTTTTGTTTGATATAGTATAGAGGTAGTCTCTTAGGGCAAATTATATATTTCTATTCTCTTAACTTACCACCGGAAGAACGTTCAACTTCTTTAACCATCTTAGAAACGGCTTCTCCCACTTCTTGTTCAACAAGAGTTCTCTCAGAGGATTGAAATGTAAGAGAAAATGCCAGCGATTTTTTCCCTTCACCAAGTGATTTCCCTTCAAAAACATCGAACACCCTTACGGATTGAAGTAATTGTCCGCCCGACTTAACAAGTGCCTTTTGAATTGCCCCTGCATCAATGGTGGAGTCAACCACAAATGCAACATCTCGTTTCACAGCAGGGAAATGGGGGACAGGCTTGTATTTCTTTTCAACAGTTTTTACAATATAGAGTTTTGAGAGGTTGATTTCAGCAGCAAAAACAAATGAATCAATCCCAAACATACTGCGATATTCAGCAGAAACTTCACCAACTGTGCCGACTGAAATTCCATCGCAAAGAATATCTAATGCATTAATTGAAAATATACCTTTAGCATCGTGAGAGGATACAGTATAATTTGAAATATTAAGCGATGATAATAGCTCTTCGGAAATTCCTTTTATATCATAAAAATCAATGTTTCTTGTTTTACCACTCCAATTTTCCGAATCTGAATATCCACATTGAACATAACATAAATGTTCCTGTTCAAGAATACCTGGGATAAACGACTGTTCTGTACTTCTGTGGAATGTTTTTCCGATATCGAATAATCTCATCATTGTTTGCCCGTTACGAAGATTATGTTCTACAGTTCTCATCATAGCGGGTAGCATCGACGGACGCATAACAGAAAATTCCTCGCCTAACGGATTTGCTAGTTCGATAGGATTGTCTGTAAAAAGTGCAGCTTGGGGTTTGTCCAAAAATGAATACGTTACAATCTCATTAAATCCCCGTTCAGTGAAAAATGCCCGGATAATATTCCGTGCGGAAGGTTTTGCAAACTCGGAAGCAAGCTCAATACCCGATGGAAATTTGGAGGATAAATCCGCCGAGATATTATCATAATTGTAAAGACGGGCAACCTCTTCGATCAAGTCAATTTCTTCTGAAATATCAACCCGATATGAAGGTACCTCCATAATGAGTGAATCCGTATTCGTTTCTATTTTTGCTGAATAGAGCCGTAGCAGAAGGGAAGCCATTTCATTGTCAGAAATATCAACTCCTATAATCTTTCTTGCTCTTTCGTATCTCATTGTTACCTTTTTGCGTGGAATGAGATTTGGATAGACATCAGTCATTCCGTCATCAATTGTACCTCCGGTCAACTCAGCTATAAGGGTAGCCGCACGGTCTAATGCGCCAAGTATATTATCAATATCCACTCCGCGTTCAAATCTGTAGGATGCATCGCTGGAAATACCCAGCTTCTTTCCAGTTCTACGGATAGATGAAGGTTGGAAATATGCCGATTCAATAAGAACAGTTGTTGTTGTATCAGTAATTTCACTATTTTCTCCTCCCATCACACCACCAACTGCTATTGGTTTCTTTGCATCACAAATCATTAGCATTTGATCATCAAGAGTACGTGCTTTACTGTCTAACGTTGTAAAACTCTCTCCGTTTGAAGCAGTTCTTACAATTATATGATTGTCTTCAACAGTATCTAAATCAAAAGCATGAAGCGGTTGCCCGCATTCCATCAATACAAGATTTGTAACATCCACAACAGCGTTACGTGGACGTAATCCAAGTGCAGTCAGTCGGTTTTTTAGCCAAGCAGGAGACTCTTGCACATGAACATTTCGAACTACCCTTGCAGCATAACGCGGACATTTCTCAGTATCTTCAATTGTTATCGTAAGTCCATTCAAAGGTTTCGGATTTAAAGAAATAGGTGAATATTCCGATTTCAGTTTTGAGTTTTGCAAAGAAGCAATTTCGCGTGCAATACCGATATGCGAAAGGCAGTCTGCACGGTTAGGGGTAATTCCAATCTCGTAGATAATATCATTTACACCAAGATATTCAGCCAGAGGAGTACCAAGTACAGCCGTATCAGGCAAAACCCAAATTCCGCCATCGTCTTCTCCAATGCCAAGTTCAGCTCTACTGCAAATCATACCGTTGGATTCAATACCGCGAATCTTTCGAAGCGATATTTCAAATCCGGCAGAGGGTACTATTGCCCCTTGAGTTGCTACAACTACCGTCTGTCCAGCAGCTACGTTCGGAGCACCGCAGATAATTGTTTGTTCGCCTGTACCGAGCGTAACAGTACATACAGAGAGTTTATCTGCATTTGGGTGTTTTTCCCGGGTTAATACCTTACCGATAAAGAAACCTGCAAATTTCTTACCTTCATCGTGGATAGCTTCCACTTCTATGCCCAGCATAGTAAGTGCATCGGAAAGTTCTTCGGGGGAGTGGGGGAAATCAATATATTCTTTTAACCAGGCTTGAGATATTTTCATAATTGATAATTGTTGTAATCGAATAAATGTTCTACTGTAAACTCAATATTATTTACTTTTTTTTATTTGTTTTTTAAGTGTTTCTTCTACATTTCCGCCTAACTGTTGAATCAGTGAGCGTAAACTGTCATAATCACTGTCCCGGGTTGGAGCAAGTCCCTCAACAGAGTATGTTTCATACAATGCCTTCTTACCTTCTGGTGTTGTTTGGAAGTCAACCAATGCCTTAATTAATCTTTGTTTGATTGAAGTGGGTAAATCTTTCCTGCAAACAAACGGGTCGTTTGGTATGTCCTGAGTAAAACCAATGATTTTAACGGTTTGATAAATATCAGGGTATTGTTTAACTACCCTGGCACGTGCATCCAAAATTTCACCTGTTTTCTTATCCGGCGGTGAATAGTAGGTTGCACCGGCTTCTACTTGTTTTTGATAAACCATTGTAACCACATTGTCGTGTTTCATTGCAAAAACTTCTTCAGATGGTTTAATTCCTTTTTTATCCAACATTGCTTTGGGTAGAATGTAGCCTGAAGTAGATGCTGCATCTACATACGCAATTTTTTTTCCATTCAATTGATAGAGGGAATCTATACCGCTGTCATTTCTTGTAATGAACTGTCCTTTGTATGTTTGTTCTCCATCGCGTCTTATAACTTTTAACACAGCCTCTACACCATATTTTTGATTTGCAAGTACATAACTGAATGTATTCATTGCAGCAATATCGGCTTTTCCGCTTCCGAAAGCTTCGACAACAGCTATATAACTGCTGGGAAATGATGCGGTAATACAGTATCCTGTTGTTTTTTCCAGATAATCGGTAAGCTGTTTCGCACTGTTCGATATTTTTTGAGCATCTACCGATGGAGTAAGTAGAATCCGGATAGGATTACCTTTAGAGCCAATTA
>CALMMI010000107.1 GCA_937868245.1 uncultured Ignavibacteria bacterium
GCAAAGGTTGGTTGCCAAATGGTAAGGAAATTTTATGGTCAGCCCGTAGAGACAGTGCATTTATTCAAAAAATCGATACCCCACGAAAAAAATCACTCCGTCCTGCACTTGCCGTACTTTCACCGGATGAACCTTATGGGTTTGAGCAAATTCCTGCACAACAGTCGGTATTGCTTAAAAACGCAACGATTTGGACAAGTGCCCAAGCAGGGATAATGAAGGAATCCGATATATTTATCTCCGGCGGTAAGATTGTTGCAATCGGAAAAGATTTAGGTAATAATGCAGATATAACGATTGATGCATCAGGAAAAGACATAACACCCGGAATTATCGACGAGCATTCCCATATTGCTATTGAAGGCGGGGTTAACGAAGGTACACATGCTGTTACAGCCGAAGTACGGATAGGAGATGTTTTGTATCCGGATGATATTTCTATTTACCGTCAGCTTGCAGGCGGGGTTACAAGTTCTCACCTTCTGCACGGCTCTGCAAATCCTATTGGCGGACAATTACAGCTCATCAAATTACGCTGGGGAGCAGATGTTGACGAATTAAAATTTGAGAATTTTAAGGGAACAATCAAATTTGCACTCGGGGAAAACGTTAAACAATCTAATTGGGGTGACAGAGCTGTTACACGCTACCCTCAAACTCGAATGGGAGTAGAAGAAATCATGCGCGACGGGTTCCAGGCTGCTCTTGAATACGAGAAACAGATGAAAGAAGGGGTGAAAGGAAGTTCAATACCACCACGCCGTGATATACAACTTGAAACACTGTTAGAGATTATTCGTGGAAAACGTTTCATTCACTGCCATTCGTATGTGCAAAGTGAAATTCTGATGCTCATCCGTCTTGCTGAAGAATTCGGGTTCAAGGTTAATACCTTTACCCATATTTTGGAAGGCTATAAAGTCGCAAGAGAAATGGCACAGCATGGTGCCGGCGGCTCTACGTTCTCCGATTGGTGGGATTATAAATTTGAGGTTTATGATGCAATTCCCCAAAATCCGGCAATTATGCAAGAGCAAGGTGTGATTGTTGCAATCAATTCCGACGACGGGGAAATGGCACGTCGTCTTAATCAGGAAGCCGGAAAATCAGTAAAGTATGGTGGAGTCTCCGAAGAAAATGCTTTGAAGTTTGTAACGATAAACCCTGCAAAACTCTTATATGTGGATGACCGTGTAGGTTCGCTCGAAGTAGGTAAGGATGCTGATATTGTTCTTTGGAACGGCAACCCGCTCTCAAACTTCTCGAGAGTTGAGCAAACGTATGTGGACGGACGTAAATATTTCGACCGCGTAACTGACGAACAAATGCGCAAACGTGACGAAAATTTCCGTGCGATATTAGAGCAACGGGCAATTGAAGCAGCAACAAATGGTGACCCCATTAAAGTAAAAGCCCCCAAAGCTCCAAAGAAGGAATACGGTTGCGATGATATGCAAGATGAAATGAAGGGGAGTTACTCGGAAGAATGAGAGAAGTCAGTTTTGTTAATCAATTCCGACTTACTTTTAGAACCGGTCATTCTGAGTGAGTCTTCGAGTGAAGAATCTCAGTTTAGACTGCTCTTGAGAATTAATCATCTGCATTACAAAACGAGTTAATTTTGATTAGCTCACTTAACAATACATTCATTATAGAAGAAGTAATCCTCCAGAATCAATTCAACTGAGATTCTGCCGTCGGGGGACTCCCTCTGAATATCAAATTTTAACCATACGGTTACATAGGTCGGTTAAGTTAACCGGCAAGAATACAACAATCAAACAACCAAATGTCCCTCAAAAGAATAATCAGCAGTATAATTTCAATCATCCTTTCAATATTTATCAGTTCGCCTATGATATCAGAACCGTATAACGGAGAATCTTTTTATGATTTTACCATGAGAACAATTGAAGGTAAAGAAGTTAAATTAGACCAGTATAAGGGTAAAGTCGTGTTGGTAGTTAATGTAGCTTCGTTCTGCGGATATACCAAGCAATATACAGGCTTAGAACAGCTTTACGAAAAGTATAAGGACAAAGGGCTTGTATTGATTGGTTTCCCCGCCAATAATTACGGTGAGCAGGAGCCGGGTTCAGATGCAGAAATCAAAGAATTCTGCTCCACCCATTACAATGTAACATTCCAAATGTTTGCGAAAATATCTGTGCTTGGCGAGGATAAACACCCGCTCTACAAATTCCTGACAAGTGGTGGCGGAGATGAAAAACTGGCTGGTGAAGTTGCATGGAATTTTGAAAAATTCCTAATAAGCAGAAACGGAAAGATAATGAGCCGTTATAAACGCAATATCGAGCCGATGTCGGATGAAATTGTAACGGCAGTTGAACGGGAACTTGAAAAGTAGAACTTTATAAACATAATAAGTAGAATTATACAATGAATACCTATAACGCAACAATAACCATAACACTGCGCAAGGGCATTTTGGATGTTCAGGGTAAAACTGTTGAACATGCTCTTCATGCAACGGATTTTCCGATGATTTCTCATTTACGAATCGGTAAATTCGTTGAGCTGACAGTAGAAGCAGAAACTATGGAATCAGCACATACCCTTTTGGAAGGGGCTTGTCTCAAATTGATTACAAATCCAATAATGGAAGATTTCTCGATTTCTATCCACGAACCAAAGGCGGAGCAGGTATGAAGTATGGAATAGTAAGATTTCCGGGTTCTAACTGTGATCATGATGCTTTTACAGCAGCTTCTCAAAGCGGGTCGGCTGTATATTTATGGCATAAGGATACTCAAATTCCTAAGGGGATAGACTGCATTATTCTTCCAGGAGGGTTTTCGTATGGCGACTATCTCCGCTGCGGTGCAATTGCACGATTTTCTCCTATTATGCGCGAAGTTGTAACCTTTGCCGGTAATGGAGGTTTAGCTATAGGAATTTGTAACGGATTCCAAATTCTGACCGAAGCCGGACTATTGCCCGGGGTATTACTCCGAAACAGCGGATTAAACTTTGTGTGCCGTGATGTGTTCTTAAATGTAGCCAATGCATCCACACCATTTACGTCTTCGTTTGTTCAGAATCAAATAATCAAGATTCCCGTTGCTCATGGTGACGGAAATTACTATGCTGATGCTGAAACAATCTCTAAGCTTGAAACAAATAATCAAGTTGTATTCAGATATTGTAATAGTGAAGGTCAGTTGACAGAAGACGCAAATCCGAATGGTTCGATTAATAATATCGCCGGGGTTATAAATGAACGCGGTAATGTTCTTGGCATGATGCCACATCCTGAACGGTATGCAGATTCTCTGCTTGGGTGCACTGACGGCAGGGGAGTTTTTGAGTCACTCGAACTATTCGGCTTATCAAATTCTACCAAAACGGTAGAATCTATATCATATTAAATTTATTGGGAGAGACATTATGTTTGGACTAGGAACGCCGGAACTTCTCGTAATTGCCTTGGCAATTCTACTGTTTTTCGGCGCAAAAAAAATACCTGATCTTATGAAGGGGCTTGGATCAGGAATAAAAGAATTTAAAAAAGCGGCATCTAACGAAGAAGAAAAAGAAGAAAAAAAGAAAGAGGCTTAAACAAATGGAAAAAGCATATTTCCGTCGTCAGTTCGACTACGACGCATGGGCAAATGCAGTTACCGTATTATCTCTTGAACAAGTGGAGGGTAGTAGTGCTGCCGAGCGTCCGTTGCGATTAATGGGGCATATTCTTGCTGCACAACGTATGTGGCTTATGCGTCTGATAGGTGAGCCTTCTCCTAACGTCGAGTTGTTTCCCTTACATACAGTAGAAGAATGTGGAGAAATGTGTGCGGAATTTATTGATTTCTGGAAAGAGTTTTTCAAAGACCTTACTCCTAAAGAACTTGCTTCAAGTATTAAATATAAGAATACTAAAGGTGAAGAATTTACAAGTACGATACAAGATATTCTTACACATATAACCCATCATTCAGCATATCACCGAGGTCAAATTGCAGCAGCAATACGTGAAGCAGGGCATACTCCGGCAGTAACTGATTTTATAGCATACACCCGGCGGAAATAAGTTCGGTACATTCAAAAGAAAGTCTGATTTTCGTATCTATACAATAATAGTATGTTTGATGTAGGCGGAGGAGAACTTCTCCTGATATTTGTAGCAGTTCTGCTGCTGTTCGGTCCAAAGAAAATCCCCGAGGTAATGCGTTCGGTTGGGAAAGGCTTGCGTCAATTCCGGGATGCGCAGGAAGGACTGAAACAGCAGATGCGTGACCTATCCGCAGATGTTGAAAAAATGACGAATATCGAAGAGACTCCTGTTCGTGTCACTCCCAAAAAAGTAGAGGAAATACAGATAGCGGAAGTAATCTCACCGAATCAAGTTTCGATGGAGATTGACGGTCAAGTTTCGATGGAGATTGAAAATCAATTCCCAAAACCTGAAGAAAGCGTATTTCCTGATTCTACTCCGGTTATTATTCCTAAGCCTGCAGAATCCTCGGTTGCAAGGAATCAACCGACTACAAAAAAAGTGTTTGATGATACAATCTATGATAACGGAGCTTCGTAACAATTTCCGGTTCCATTTCTTAGAAAAGTTAACAATCTCCTTACCCAGCAATTATTTATCTGTTCCTATATGCTTTCTTATTCGACATTTCGTGAAGCTGCCGAAAGCGGCACGATTACCTCAGCCGATACTACACGCCAAGCAATATCCGATATTCAATCAAAAAAACACCTGAATGCTTTCCTGACTGTTTGTGAGAACGAAGCACTTACCCATGCTGAAAAATCCGATGAACATTTTTCAGCTAATACTGCCCGTTTGCTTGAAGGAATGACCATAGCATTGAAAGACAATATTTCAACAAAGGGAATCCGTACTACATGTGCATCCAAGATACTCGAAAACTTTATTCCCGTGTATGATGCAACCATTGTAGAGCGAATGGACGCACACGGCGGTGTGATTGTAGGAAAAACAAATCTGGATGAATTTGCAATGGGTTCGTCCAACGAAAATTCTGCATTTGGTCCGGTGGAGCATCCTTTGGGTAATAATCTTGTCTCCGGCGGTTCATCCGGCGGTTCGACTGTTGCAGTGGCGGCGGGACTTGTTCACGCTGCACTTGGTTCAGATACAGGCGGATCTGTCCGCCAGCCGGCTGCACTTTGCGGAGTGGTTGGCTTCAAGCCGACGTATGGAAGAATTTCACGATATGGCATGGTTGCGTTTGCTTCATCTTTGGATCAGATAGGAATCTTAGCGGCAGATGTACAAACAACTGCTCGTTTTTTTGATGCCCTGAGTGGCAATGATGAGCGGGACTCGACCACAGCTCAACTTCCGCCAACACAGTCATTAGAAAGAATACAAAGCCCTCTACTCGATAAATTTACGGTAGCAGTTTTGCCTGATAGTGAGCTTGCCGGGTGTGACCCTGATGTATTGAAAGTTTACAATTCACGTCTTGATATTCTACGTGAAAATGGAGCAACGATAATTTCTGCGGTAATCCCGGGGAGTAATGCTTGGATACCGACATACTACATTCTTGCAACAGCCGAGGCATCATCCAATCTTGCACGGTTCGACGGAGTACGCTATGGATTTAGGGCAACTATTAATGAAGATGACGAGGACGCAATGATTGTACGCAGCCGTACACAAGGATTCGGAGCAGAAGTAAAACGGAGGATTATGCTCGGTACGTATGTACTCTCTTCAGGATATTACGACGCCTATTATCGCAAGGCTCAAAAAGCACGCAGATTGGTTCTGAACGGCTATAATGATATATTTGCAAAAGCTGATGTGTTGTTTTTGCCCACAACACCTACTCCTGCATTCAAGCGCGGTGAAAAAACAGCAGATCCGGTGGCGATGTATCTTTCAGATTATTTCACAGTTTCGGCTAACCTAGCAGGGATACCTGCTATTTCAATTCCTGCAGGTGAATCCTCGGATGGATTACCAATCGGAATGCAACTTCAAGCAAAAAGTTTTGATGATGAGAGACTACTATATTTTGCTCATCATTTTTTTCAATTATTTAAGTAAACGTATGAATATTGTACCGGAAGATATTATAGAAGCAACATGGGAGAGACTGTCGGAATTAACAATTGATGAATTGGATCAGCTTGTTGTGCGTTTATCGGATGAGCAACCCGATTTATTTGAGTACTTAACTTCCAATCCCGAAAACTTCACCGAAAATGACAGCAGCTTTACTCTTTTTATGGGGTTATTGGTGTGGCTGACGCTTGGTCAAAGCGGTGGCGAACTGCCGGTTCTTACATGGGAAATACTGGAAGAACAGGAAAATGCAAATTACACCAAGATGGCGGAACTTGCACAATTGATGATAGATTCACAAGAAGAAGGACTAAAAAAGATTTCTGAATTCTATACTGATCATCATCAGCCGGAACTCTATGGTTATCTTGCAGCAGTTCTCTCGCCTGACGAGGAAGAGGATATTGAGGAGGAAGATGAAGCACTTGCAATTGAGGATGAAAGCCGTCCGCTTATTTTCTTGATGCTCAAGACTGTGTTGGATTGTTTGGATGCGGAGTAAAAAAAAATAGTAGAACTATAGTAATAATAAAAACCTCAAGCCACGATAGTGACTATGAGGTTTTTTTGTTTTTTTAAACATAATCATTCCTTGTAAAGTGGTCGTGTTTATATTCTAAAAATTGATGTATTTCTGCTTAAAAATATTTGGATTTATTTAATGTTTTTGTTATTTTAAAAGAGGTACACTTCTACCTAATATGTAACATTCAAAAACCGCGAAGAAACGTAATGCATTCTATAACGTTTTTAATTCAGTTTTTTATATTTCACTAACCAATGTAAAAAGTCCCAATAAAAAATCCCAATACCATTCATCCTTTAAAATTCCTTAAAACCTACCATGAGATGTTCGACATATAATCCAAAATTATTAGAAATAAATAACTACATTATTGAGAACTATCATAAATCTTCTTTTAATGTAGATAAACTTCATTATTTAACTAATATATCCTATTCATATACAAGAACACTTATTAAAGATGAATATAATTGTTCGCCACAACGTTTACTCGAAATAATCAGAGTAGGTGTGGCAATAAGATTATTAAGTGAAAATATTGAAATCAGAGTATTACATGAAAGAATAGGATATGCTTGCTCGAGAACAATGAGAGATGCATTTCATCGACGAATAAATAATTCACCAAAGGTTTGTCAGTTGTTTTTATTACACAGTAAAAATAAAATAGATGCCATTAATCAATTTTATCATTCTATTTGTAAGAATGGTAATGTCTTTGTTTTATTGCAAATAATAGTAAATCAAAAAGTTATGTATGGCGATACTGTTGAAATCGTGCGTTGAAATCGTGCGTTGAAATCGTGCGGCGATTCCCGCTATTGATTCATACTATTATTTCAATGTAATTTTGCAATGAAATATATTTTTACCAAGAGTTCAGCTAATGACTTTTATATACTTAAAATGTTCGTTAGAAAATCCTCAGATTAAAGGTAAATATTATTATAAGGAGCCAAGGTAAAATATTGTTTCAAAATTAACAATACTTTTTATTTTTACTGGAGATTCTTTATGAAGGAAAACTCTCACTCACTAAGTTCTTGCTCTACAACTCCTTTTCGATTTTTTGTCAATACCGGGCAGCAAAAGGTAACTCCTTGGTCGAAATTTGTGCTTTGTATACTGGCAATTTTTTCATTTACGATAATATCGTACCAGGCAAAAGCACAATTGGTTAATAATTGGGGGTATAATTCACCTCTTGCACCAAACGGCAGTCTCTGTAATCCACCAGGGTTTACTTGGTGGCTTGGATACACAGGACTTCGCACACAAATTCCTGCAGTACCTTTGCATGTATATACAGGGGGTTGTCTAGAAGATGGTATTTTTACATATGATCCTGCTGTGGAGCGACTCCAAACAGCAACTGCTAATTATGGGTTTGGTCAAAGCTCTCTTCAGTTTTGGTCCGGGTTGCAAGGCAATTGGGATTGGCATGTTGGATCTATTAAGTCAATTACAAATTCGACTTGGGGTGCTTATAATGCAACAGCACCTTCTAATTGGAAAGGAGGACTTTCATTCAATTGTTCCGGTGCTGGTAATAGACCTCAAGTAGCTAATGAAATTGAGGTGATGAGACTTTATGACCAACGAGTAGCTGTTAATTCAGAAACAGCAAAAGGCAGGTTCGATATACGTGTAGGTTGGGGAAATTATAATCCGCGTTTCAGTTTCGGATCAACTAACATTGGTGAAAATCAACCTGCTTTAAAAATGTATGTGCAAGAAACCTCAGGCTTAACCGAGTTTGGTAATTCATACCCTGCTTGGCTACAATTGGAAGCATATGGACCTACAGGATTAGGAACTTCGCAATTTAGCATTATGACATGTCCCGCTACTTATCCGGTAGGGAATGAGAATTTTGCAATGTTACCACGACTAACTGTAACAGGAAGTGGAAATGTAGGTATAAACCAAATTGAACCTGATGCAAAATTCCAAGTAACTAATGGCTCTGTAATGTTTGATGGAGCAACAGGAGCAACTCCACAAAAATGGATATGGAGCGGAAGTACGTGGTCAACTGCTGAAATAGGTGCGGGTACACGACTAATGTGGATACCTGAAAAAGCAGCTTTTAGAGCCGGTCGATTAGGAACAACGTCCGGATATTCAATTGATGGTTCGACATGGTGGAATTCTGCTAATATTGGAGAAGCGTCTATAGCAATGGGAGAAAATGTTCAATCTCAAGCACCTTGGAGTACTACAATTGGTAGAGATTGTATTGTTGAACCGAATGCAATTAATTCGATGGCAATGGGACAAGAGTGCAGAGTGTTTCATAGTGCTCCAACAAATGATGGACATTCATCTATCGCGCTTGGTCATCATAGTGAAATTACTAGTTCTTATGATTGCCTTGCAATGGGGTATTATGTTAGGATAAAGAATCAATCAATAAGAAGTGTCGCTATGGGTAGAAATGTCACAATAGATGAAGCACCAGATTCTTTTGTCTTTGGTTCAGGGCAAACTGAAATAGATGAAGCGTATTCATTGTTAAATAACAAACCTCGTTCGTTTATGGTCGGTTTTAATACCAGGAAACCTGCTTTGTTTGTTGCAGGTGGGGAGGAGGAAGCAATATCAGAAGATATAGGTAATATTCAGCAGACATCGAGAGTTGGTATTGGTCTTTCAACACCGGTAAATACATTGGATGTTAGGGGCAAAGTTGTTATTGGCAGTGGATTAACATACGCTGGTGCTGCCTCAGCCCCTGCAAATGGACTAATCGTAGAGGGGCAAACAGTTATTGGTGGTACTACTGCAGTTTCAGGAAGTGCTTTAACTGTGTCGGGTGATGGCTTTTTTGTTGGAGGTTCTAATTGGACAACATCCGATAGAAATCTTAAAAAGGATATAATTTCTTTCAAAGATGGCTTAACAGCTCTAAAGAAAATAAATCCAGTTCGTTTTCATTATAATGGAAAACTAGGTATTGATTCTGCTAAAGAACACATAGGAGTAATAGCTCAGGATATTGTAAATGTAGCGCCCTATGCTGTTCGTGAAGAGACATTAATTACTAATAAAGTTACCTCTGAACAAAAATACGTTGAAACAGATGAAATTGATTCGACTCATGGGGAACACAAAAAAAAGCTACGTTATGTACCGGCTAATATTGTGGAAGAGAAAAATGTTTTTCTTGCCTATAATCCAAGTACCTTGCAATATTTAGCGATCAATGCAATCAAAGAACTGGATTCAAATATTTCCAAACTTGAAACACGATTACAAACTATAGAAACAAAAGATAATACCACTCAAGTAAATAATACTGCGTCAGGAAATGATCAATATGTAGTATTAGAACAACGTGTTAAGGCACTCGAAGA
>CALMMI010000108.1 GCA_937868245.1 uncultured Ignavibacteria bacterium
CAGGGAATATGATCTAATATATACCTAAGACTATCCCATGGAGGGTCGTAATCATTCAACCTTTCTCCTTTCACTATTATACCATTTTTTATCAATACATCTAAAAACTCATCTTTCGTTACATTCTTTATTTGATATGTAGAGAAATCTGACTCACGTCCATAGCGTCCATAGATGCCATGTACCCCTTGTGGAGCGGGAGCAAGAAATCTACAGTAATGCCAAGACGTAGATATCAAAACAATAAAAACCAACCAAATTAATATTCTCACATTTGTACGAGTCATGGCATATTCATAAGGTTTTTGTTTTGAATCTTCTACTTCACTACTGTCTGCTGGGTTGTGTTTTCATTTTCGTAAATTTTAGATTTTTACCGAAAAAATAGAGTGTCGATCAATAGTAAGCTCCCACTAACAATTATATCTTACTTTCAATGTACCTTACGCTTCTGCCAATTCTAATTTTTTATCGGTAGTTTCAGCAGGCTTATGTTTAATTTCCCTTGATAAATAGCTATATAACGCAGGAATAGTATAAAGAGTTAGCACAAGCGACAGCATTAATCCGCCAATCACCGCAATCCCCATCGAAATTCTACTTTTTGACCCTGCGCCCAAAGCGAGTGCAATCGGCAAAGCACCGAGAACAGTTGCAAGTGTTGTCATTAAAATCGGACGGAAACGGGATATTGCTGCGTCTTTTACAGCATCAAGTACAGATAAGCCCTGCTCCTTGCGCTGATTGGCAAACTCCACAATCAAAATCGCATTCTTTGTAACCAACCCGATGAGCATAATAATCCCAATCTCACTAAAAATATTCAGAGTCTGTCCGAAATACCAGAGCGAAAGTATTGCTCCTGCAAGAGCAAGCGGAACAGTCAGCAGAATGATAAATGGGTCGATAAAACTCTCGAACTGCGCAGCAAGTACCAAATATATCAGCACAAGCGCAAGTACGAATGCAAACATTAAACTTGATGCACTTTCCGCAAAATCTTTGGATGGACCTGTAAGTGCTGTAGTGAAGGATTTATCCAAAACATTTTTTGACACATCCTTCATGGCTTCGATACCGTCGCCGATTGTTTTACCTTTTGCAAGATCGGCAGTTACCGTAGCTGATACAGCACGGTTATAATGGAAAAGCTGAGGCGGGGAATTTTTTTCGGATAGCTTAACAACATTATCAAGTTGTATCAACTCCCCGGTGGTGTTTCGTACATAAAGCGATTTCAAATCAAGCGGGTCGTTCCGTCCCGCACGTTCTGCTTGACCGATTACCTGATATTGCTTCCCGTCCATAATTACATAGCCGAACCTTTCGCCGCTGAAAGCGGATTGAAGTGTTTGGGCAATATCCAAAATGGAAATATTAAGTGCATGTGCTTTTTCTCGGTCTATTTCCAGAAGTAACTCCGGTTTTGTGAATTTTAAATTCACATCGACGGTCGAAGGATTAAGCGTAGGGTTTTTCGCTGCTTCCTCCAAAAACTTTGGCAGGATACTTTTCAGTTTGTCCAAACTTGAAGTTTGTAAAACAAACTGAATCGGAAGCCCCGCACTTCCGCCTCCACCAACAGCAATAGTTTGTTCTTGAACCACGCTTGCTCGAGCATCGGGAATCTTTTTTACCAGTTTGGATAGTTGTTCTGTAATCTCCTGTTGTGTGCGTTTCCGTTCATCGGGAGGGACAAGCATTATTCTCATCATCCCTTGATTGACAGAACCGACACCACCACCACCCGGTGCAACTATTGTGAGCGACGATAGTTGTTCGGAAATAGAATCATTAACAAGATTATTAAGCTTTGCAAGATAATTATCCATGTAATCGAATGTTGCACCTTCTGGTCCGGTAGAGCTAATGCGAAAACGGCTCTTATCTTGAATAGGGGCAAGTTCATTGCCGAGATAGCTGCCAAAACCGAAGATTGCTACCATCGAGGCAATCATCACTACAAAGGCAATCCATCTGCGTTTCATAAAACTTTCAAGCGAAGATTGGTAGCCATCAACCAAACCCCGTAAAAGTCGTTCCGACCATTCATATAGTTTTCCGTGAGTTGTATGTCCCTTTATTAAACGTGAACTCATCATCGGTGTGAGAGTAAGGGAAACGAAAGCAGATATCAAAACAGAACTGGCAACCACTACTCCAAACTCGCGGAACAATCTTCCGGTTAGCCCCTGAAGGAAGACTATCGGCAAGAAAACCGCAGCAAGGGTAATTGTAGTGGAAAGGATAGCAAACACAATTTCTTTCGAACCGCTGTGTGAAGCTTTTACCGGCTCCATCCCGTCTTCAACCTTAGTATAAATGTTTTCCAATACAACGATAGCATCGTCAACCACAAGACCGGTGGCAAGTACAATTCCCAAAAGGGTTAATACATTGATGGAAAAATCCATGATGTACATAACAAAGAAAGTACCGATAAGTGAAATCGGTATTGCAACAACGGGAATCAATGTCGTACGCCAGCTTCTCAGGAAGATAAATATAATCAGCACTACAAGCAAAAACGCAATAATCATTGTTTCTACAACTTCAACGATGGAATCCTTGATGCTTTTGGAAGTATCAAGCAAAATTCCCAGCTGAATATCCGATGGAAGATCTGCTTTAATTTCTTCTAACCGTTTGTAGAAATCTTTTGCAATTGCAATATGATTTGCGCCCGGCTGGGGGGTAATCGCTACACCGAACATAGGTACGCCATTACTTTTTAGAATGGTTTTCAGATTCTCCGGACCGATTTCTGCACGACCTATATCCTGAAAGCGAACAGTGTTATTGGCATCTTGCAGGATAATCAGGTTATTGAAGTCGTCAATTGTTACGAGGCGACCCATTGTTCGGACGGTAAGTTCGGTATTTGTACCTTCTACACTTCCTGACGGAAGCTCCACATTCTCGCGATCGAGTGCTTTTTTAACATCTAAAGCGGTTAGGCGGTACGCCGCCAGTTTCATGGGGTCGAGCCAAAGCCTCATGGCGTATTTTTTCTCACCCCAAATTCTGATTTCACTTACCCCGGCGATTGTTTGAAGCCGTTCTTTTATTACGTTAGTAGCAATATCACATACTTCGAGTAAATCTCGTGTTTTACTCGAAACGGTAACTACAACCACTGCATCGGAATTTGCATCTGCTTTGGTAACAACCGGCGGGTCTGCATCAGGGGGGAGCAATCGAAGGGTACGGGAAACACGGTCTCGAACATCATTTGCTGCTGTTTCGAGTCCGATTCCAAGTTCAAATTCTACGGTAATGGTACTTGCACCGTCCTTACTGACGGAGGTAAGTGAACGCACACCGGCAATGCCGTTAAGTGATTCTTCAAGTGGTTCGGTGATTTTGGATTCGATAACTTCTGCATTCGCTCCCACGTAGTTCATACTTACAGTGATGACAGGAGGATCTACGGCAGGGAATTCACGAATCCCTAAATAGGTATAACCGATTGCCCCAAAAAGGACAATGATAATCGAAGAAACGATAGTAAGAACCGGACGGTCTATACTTAAAGATGAAATGCTCATGAATTTTGGAAGCGAGATTACGGGTAGATTTTTACTCTCTAAAAAATACCAATCTCAATGAATAGAATACAGTATTAACTTGACGAACAATTCAGAAGGTTATTACCTTACAGAAGTCATGCCCGTAAGTTTACTATGGTAACTATATCAAATTGATGCGATTTTATGTTGTTAAGTAGAAATATCCAGTAAACGTGCTCCCTAAAATTGAATTCAATAGCATCTTATTTCTTACGGCTCTTCCAGTAATCTTCAATTGGTTTGAAAGGACCAAATTTATGCTGATCCTGAGAAAACGTGTCTGCATACGGTCCATACGGATAATCGTAAGGCTTGTGTTTAACTACAGGATAGAGAGAGGCTTCCTCATGAAAATTAGGGCGTGGATTTATAGAATCATTATCAATATATGCTGCAATATCATACGCCTGGTCAACACTCATGCGGATGTGCGTTACATCCATATCATTAGGCATGTTATTATGAATAAATGCGGCAAGTTTCCCAACCCTGTGCATACTGGAGCCTACAGCATACGAGTGCATTCCCCAAACAGGCGGATATGTATATCCGTATCCACTCGGAGTTTTTACTCCTTCGCCGTCTAATCCGTGGCAACGGGCACAATTTTGTTCGTATTCTATCTTTCCTTTTTTCCAATCGGTTCTTCTGTCTATCCATGTCAAATTATTCGGTATGTCACCGGGTACTTTCAATGCATTCTTGTTTTTGTCCCATAACCATTTGAAGTACATGGCAAACGCATTCATTTCCCTACTGTTGAATGGCAGATGCTTGCCGAGGAGAGGTCTGTCCAAGCAATTATTTACCCTGTCCTGAATGGTAAGAATTGTTGCTTCCCTTCCTCTGAACTGGGGATAACGTCCGCTTACTGTAACAAGGGGCTGACCAAAGGGTTTTGTACCACCTTTTAAATGGCAGTTCTGGCAGTCCATTTCATTTCCGGCGATTTGGGCAATTGTACCCTTAGGGCCAATTAATGTGTGAGTATTCATGAATAGCTCACGTCCTAAAAGAATAAACTCACGTTCAGGACCTGGAGGTATGGAAGCCGTATCGTACACAACAATTGCTGTGTCAATCGTATTCTTAACTACTGATTGCAGTTGAGGTGTCTCAGGTTTATTACATCCAATAATAATTGTTCCGACAGAAAAAGCCAATAGTAGGGAAAAGAGCTTCATACTAATTCTAAAGGTAAAATTTTCATAAAGTTAGGTAAGCGAAAGAATCCAAGTACAAAAAAACATTTTGCAAAATACTATTTAGGTGCGAAATGATAAGCACACTACTTCATGTGTACTTTCCAATATTCTTCAATAGGTTTATAAGGACCGTATTTGTGCTGGTCTTGAGAGAATGAATCCGCATACGGGGGGAATGGATAATCAATCGGTTTGTCCTTTGGTGTTCTGGGGAAGAGTATATCTTCTTCATGGAAATCAGGACGACGATTAACAGTTTCGTTGTTAATATATGCAGCAATATCATACGCCTGCTCATTTGTTACCCGGATATGGGTAACATTCATATCATTAGGCATATTGTCTCGGATGAATGCTGCAAGTTTACCTACCCGGTGCATACTGGAGCCAATTGCATAAGAATGCTCTCCCCAAACAGGAGGATAGGTATAACCATAACCGCCGGGTGCTTTTACACCCTCACCGTCAATCCCGTGGCAACGCACACAGAATTGTTCGTAATCTATTTTGCCCTGCTTCCAGTCGGCTTTTCTATCCATCCACGGAATGGAATTGGGAATATCTCCCGTAACATTTAGTACATTCTTATTTTTATCCCAGATCCATTTTAGGTACATTACAAAAGCGTGCATCTCTTTGCTGTCAAAAGGGAGATGCTTGCCCAACAGAGGTCGGTCGATACAATTGTTTACCCTGTCCTCAATAGTCAGGATTGCTCCTTCACGACCACGGTATTGTGGGTAGCGTCCAGCCGTAGTAACTAAGGGATTGCCGAAAGGTCGGGTTGCGCCCTCGAAATGACAGTTCTGACAATCCATTTCATTTCCGGTAATTTGCGCCAATGTCCCTTTTGGCCCGATTAACGTATGGGTGTTTGTAAACAGTTCACGACCTAAGAGAATAGACTCTTTTTCAGGTCCGGGCGGTATTGAAGCAGTATCATAGATTACAGTTGATGTATCAATTGAATTGTTAGCAACAGGCTTGGTTTCTTTGTTGTCGATTTTACTACAACCCGTTACTCCT
Source organism: uncultured Ignavibacteria bacterium (assembly GCA_937868245.1). GTDB lineage: Bacteria > Bacteroidota > Ignavibacteria > Kapaibacteriales > UBA961 > JADJXV01. The sequence continues at coordinate 5,801 of CALMMI010000108.1, forward strand.
AAATAAAATCCCAGTAGGGATAAAGCTATCAGTAAATGAGCTTGTTTCATTATTACTCCTTTGTTTCTATTCATGAAATCAAGAAAAGATTGGTTTCTCGAAATAGAACGTGTATTTCGATTCCCTTTTTGTTGTGATGGTAGATATGTCTTATTTTTTACGTCCTTTCCAATACTCGTCGATTGGTTTGTACGGACCATACTTATGTTGATCCTGAGTGAAGGTATCAACATACGGCCCGATAGGATAATCGGTAGATTTATCGGCTATATGCGGGTAGAGAGTTTCTTCTTCGTGAAAATTAGGGCGGGGATTAACGGTTTCATTATTGATATAAGCAGCGATGTCGTACGCCTGTTCTTCCGTTACACTAATATGAGTAACATCTTTATCGAATGGCATATTATTATAAATAAATGCCGCTAATTTTCCTACACGGTGCATACTCGAACCGATTGCATACCCGTATTTTCCCCAAACAGGAGGGTATGTATAGCCATAGCCGTCCGGTGCTTTGATGCCTTCTCCATCTAATCCGTGGCAACGGGCGCAGAATTTTTCGTAATCTATCTTGCCTTCTTTCCAGTCTGCTTTTCTGTCCATCCATGGCAGGGTATTGGGTATATCCCCTTTTATTTTCATTACATTTTTGTTTTTATCCCAAATCCACTTGAAATACATTGCAAAAGCTTTCATCTCTTTGCTGTCGAATTCAAGATTTTTTCCTAAAAGCGGTCGTTCCAGACAATTATTAACTCGATCTTGTATTGTTAATATTGTTGCCTCTCGTGCTCTATACTGTGGATACCGTGCCGAAACTGTTACCAACGGTTGTCCGAACGGTTTTGTTCCATTTTCCATGTGGCAATTTTTGCAATCCATTTCATTGCCCGTAATTTGCTTTACAGTGCCTTTAGGTCCAAGATATATGTGGGTATTGATGAACAATTCACGACCGTAGAGGATGAATTCGCGTTCAGGTCCGGGTGGAATGGAGGCTGTATCATAGGAAATGACAGAAGAATTGTCTGAATTGTCTTGTTTGGCAGGTATAGTTTTATCGTTTTTTTCAACTTGCGTGCATCCGATAACCAGAAAACAAAGAAAAAATATAAATGAACCGATAACAAAAACTAGTTTCATGCAGTACTCCCCCTATTGAATAATAGCAGTTCATCATGAAGTGAACAAACTATATTTTGCTGATTTACAAAAGGAAAGACCTTCAAAGTACTGGATACCTTACGAAACAGTTTTAAGAATAACAAGCAGAGAACTTATAGAAATTACTATCCAAAGGAAGATACCCAAGAGGAACGGGCGAAGCCCCACAGCCTTAATTGCAGAGCGTGTAATACCTGTGCCGATCAGAAACAAAGTAAGGGTCAATCCTTTTTTGGAAAGCAGAACAATAAACTCGCCGATTGAATGAATCTGAGGGATAAAAGTATTGACAGCCATTGCTGCAATAAACAGAAAGATAAAATAAGGGATGGTGATCTTACGACCGGAGGTTTTAAAGAAAAAAGCGGTAACAAGCGACACAGGGATAATCCATAATGCCCGTTCGAGCTTTATTGTGGTGGCAATACGCAAGGCTTCTTCGCCAAATGCGTGGGCTGCACCCACTACCGAACTTGTATCATGAATCGCAATGGCAGACCACCAACCGAACTGTGCTTGGCTTAAATTTATGAAATGACCTATTACCGGAAAAATAAATAATGCCAGTGTATTTAACATGAAAACAATACCGAGTGAAACAGACATTTCATTCTCGTTTGCTTCGATGACAGGTGATACTGCTGCAATTGCACTGCCTCCGCAAATTGCTGTACCAACTGAAATAAGGATAGTCGATTTCCTGTTAATTGCAAGTAATTTTCCAACAAGGATTCCAAGCAGAATAGTAAGCCCTATTGTTGCAATCGTGAATATAATTGCGTCCTGTCCTGCTTTGGCAGCCTCGAAAATATTCATCCCGAACCCTAAGCCTACAACTGAACATTGTAATAATATCTTGGTAGCTTTCGAGGTATGTTTCTTAAATGGATTTGCAAAAAGTTGAGAAATGACTATCCCTAATAAAAGGGCAATCGGAGGAGAAATAAGAGGGGTAAAGCAACTTGCAGCAACCGTAATGAAAATAATTTTTCTGAAAAGTTCGGTTTGGAATAGCTGCGTTTTCATGTGTTACTATTAAAAGTTGTAATTAGTAATAAATTCGTAATGAGCCATTGTAACCTTATTATAGATATAGGTTAAATCTCCGTAAGAGTTGCCAAGCAATCCTTTGTAAACAAAAAGAAACTGCATATCCAAGCCTTTCAAAATACCGGAAAAGGCGTAGCGAACATTTACATTGCAATGATTGTACGAGGGAAGACCGTATTTGTTAAGTTCCGTGTTCTTTACATCAGGTAAATAGTAATGCCCGTACATGATTTCGGATGTGAGTCCATCACCAAAATCATGAAAGACCGAACCACTTACAGCATCAACACCGCCGAAACCATCGCCCTTTTCACGTGGGATAAAAGTGAAAAAGGGGTCACGCCCCCACTCACGGGGCATCAAATACCGTCCGTCGTTTGTTACATGGTCGAAATTCAGAAGGAATTTCCATGCTGAACCGGGAGAAACATATCCTAATTGTGCACCGGCTGTATAAGCGGCACTACCCTGAGGTAAATATGCCTTTTGTGGTTGCGCATTCCCGCCGTCGTTTATTGCATTTTGCATTATGAATTGCAAACCGATAAGAGCTTTTGCTCCGTTCGTTCCAAC
>CALMMI010000109.1 GCA_937868245.1 uncultured Ignavibacteria bacterium
CAAATATCTGTTAAATTTCTCATATCAAGGAATCTTTTTTACTCTTTAAGATTATTGATGAATTCATACTCACTTGGCATCAGCGGATCGTGGATTGCCGTTATCGGAATTATCATCGCAGCTGTTGCATTCGCCGTCTATTGTTATCGAACCACCGTACCTCCTATTTCATCAGGTAAAAAATCCATACTTATTACGCTACGCTCACTTGCGCTGGCTCTCTTTATTCTTGCACTTTTCGAGCCTATCCTTTCATTTGTGAAATCCAGTATCGACACTCCGAAAATTGCATTACTCCTTGACAATTCCCAATCAATGACGATTACCGACAAAAGCGGCAACCGTAAGGAAGGGTTTCGTTCAGCCCTTGAAAGTTCAAAAGTACTGTCACTTGGTGATGAAGTACGCATTGCTTCTTTTCAAGAGGAGATGAGAGCAATAGACCGCGAGAGAATCGATTCAATGAAATTTGACTGACAATTGACCGATATTTCCCGTGCAATCAGATGGACTGCCGAACAGTCCGAAAATGCAAACCTCCGTGCCGGACTTATGATAACCGACGGGGCATTTAATGCAGGATCAAACCCGCTGTACGACGCGGAATTACTTGGTAAACCGCTCTATATTATTGGAATCGGTGATTCTACCGAACCAAAGGATATAGCGATACAAACTATTATTACAAACGACCTTACGTACCTTGAATCATCTGTCCCCATCAATGTAAACATTAAATCCAACGGATTTTCTGATGATGCGGCAACCGCCACAAAACTTATACTTTCAGATAACGGAACGCCGATTGCCGAGCAATCAATTGTCCTCCGCAAGGATCAGCAAGCATATTCTGCTGTATTTGATTATCATCCCAAAACAGAAGGAATACATAAACTCACTGCATCGATTACTCCCAGGGACGGAGAATTAACTGCTAAAAATAACTCCCTCTCTGAATTCATTACCGTATTAAAGCAGAAACGCCGTATTGCTTTGTTTGCGGGTGCACCAAGTTCTGATGTCTCGTTTATCAGGACGATTCTTTCTAATGAAAAGGGAGCTGAAGTAAAACCGTTTATCCAAAAGCAAGGAGCAGAGTATTACGACGAAGCTCCAACAGCCCAATCATTACACGATGCTGAACTTATTGTTCTGATTGGATTCCCTATCAGCTCCACAAGTGCAGCAACGCTCCAACTGATTGCTCAGGAATGCGAACGTGGTAAGCCGCTACTATTTGTTGCCTCACTTCAGACAGATTATACTAAACTAAAGCAATTGGAGCAATACTTACCATTTACAGTAGCTTCATCACGTCCGCAGGAATTTATGATTTTTGCCGATGTACAGGCTAAATCGCTTTCCAATCCAATTTTGAAAATTAAAGGAATGGACCAGGATGCTGCAATTTGGAATCAACTTCCTCCGATTTTCCGTACGGAAACATTTGTACGGATGAAACCTGAATCAGAAGTTTTGGCTACTATCAAAGTGAATGCTACTCCGCTTAATGAGTCGCTTATTTCATCCCGTGAATTTCAGGGCAAAAAATCGATTGCAGTTCTGGGGTATGGATTGTACCGCTGGAAACTGCTGGGTGAAGCTGCCGAAATATCCAAAGGTCGGAGCGACGCACCTGATGTACTCACAACATTTTTGCAAAATTCTTCACGATGGTTAACCACTACCGACAACCAAAAAACCGTTCGGATAAAATCCACAAAAAAACTGTATGCAAGCGGGGAAAAAATTGAATTTATCGGACAGATCTATGACCAAACACTTGCACCGATTGACAATGCCGATGTAATTGTAAAAATATCAGGTGGAAAAACTCCCCGCGAAGTACATCTTACCCCACTTACCAATGGTCGTTATAGCGGTCAGGTGGACGGACTGGCTGAGGGTGATTATGCGTTTACGGGTGCTGTTTCAGTAGCACAGAAACCGTATGGTACTGATAACGGGAGATTCAGCGTTGGAGATATTGCCCTTGAATTTCAGAATGTAAGGATGAACTCCGAGTTGTTGCGTCAGATTGCAGAGCGCACAGGTGGTAAATTCTATACACCAGCCACAGCATCAACTTTTCTTGAGGATTTGAAGAAACAACCGGCATTTACACCACGAACAATTACACAGAAATCTGAGTTTGCATTGTGGAATCTGCCGTGGATTCTTGCAGCAGGATTACTTTGCTTTGCTACGGAATGGTTTATCCGTAAACGCTCGGGAATGGTGTAAGCTCCCAATTATTTGTTCCGAAATGTTTGTTCCGAAACTACTAATAGTAATTATGGAACAAAGTTTCGGAACAAAGTTTCGATACATAGGCACGACTCCCCACTCATGGATTCCAATCGAAAAAAATCACACCATTAGGATTAACACCCACAGGATACTTCCTTTGAAGCTGATATTTACTTGTAGGGTCAAGAATCAATAGTTCCCCATTGGTTGTATATCCTTTTGCATTACATACCCACACCGTACCATCATAAGGACATACTGTTACGCCATACCAAAATTCATTAACAGCAGATTTAGCAACAAGTTCAGGTTGCTTATCCCCTTCTGTTGGCAGTATATACAATCCGTCATTATTCAGAAAAAGAAGCGTATCTCCTGTTAGCGACAGATTGAAATTCTTCGCAATTTTCATTCTCCACCTTTTCAACTCCTGAAACGTTTGTGCATCATATTCAATAATTCCACCCAGTGAATCATCACGAATATAATGGGGCAGATGCGTGTAGAGTGCGTAGAACTTTGATTTAGAAGGATGAAGTCGCAAGGATTGTACATCTGGTCCGGCGGGAAGAACAGCAATTTCTGTATTGGTAGTAATATCGACCACCGAAATATTATGTGCTTTTATTTCAGGATGTTCCAATGCATAATCGCCAAATCCCGAATTTGCCGTAAAAACATACTTATCGGTAGCAATTACACCTTCAGGTGCATAGCCTACGGCGATATTATCACGTACTATTTGGAAAGTAGTCGGATTAAACCGTGTAAGTGAATTTGTATAAAAATCAGTTATAAATCCAGTTGTATCATTCACTATTGCAATTTCCCGTGCTGCACGATTGTTCCCAGGTAAGGTAATTCTGTTGATCCATTTTCCGGTTGAGATGCAGAATATTTCAACTGTTGCACTTGTAGTAACGGCAACAAATGCCGTATCCCCTTTTTTAACAAAATTATTAGCAACATCACCCAAATGAAGTGACGGATTTGCAGCCGTATAGTAATCTTGGGCAGTAAGTATTGTTTTGCTTGTAAAGCTATACCTGTAAAGAGATGCGTTATTATTTACACGCAATCCTTCACATAGTATGTAGGCTCCTTTTCCAACAGGAGTCAGATTCGTATTATTTGTTGGCTGATTTGGTGTGGACACGCATCCATATAGATACGTTGCAGCAATTATTATCAACAAGTTGCGAACCATAGTTAAACTATTTTAGGAAGGTAATTGTTTTTAGATATTTGTTATCACTGGAAGTAACAACCAGTCCGTATATCCCGTTTGTAATAGATGCAAAGGGAATCTCCGAATCTTTGGAAGGTTTTTCAATATAGGAGACCTTACGTCCGTCTATTGAATACATTGAATATACACTTTCGGTTTCAGAATTAATTTTTATGCTATTTCCTCCGATTGAAATGGAAATCGGTTCAATTTCTTCAAGATGCAGACCTACTACGGCATCAAGGTCAAACCCTGTTGCAACCGGATCATAAAGCGGATGCTTGCGATTGAGAAGAAGTGAAGCAATATCGCTAATCTTGATATACCGTACAGAATCAATTCCTATATCAGAAAGGTCGAAACCGTCCCCACCGCTTTCAAGAGGGTTGAACGGGTTTTTATCTCCATTGGTTGGGGTAATGCCTGCACATCCTATAAATGTA
>CALMMI010000110.1 GCA_937868245.1 uncultured Ignavibacteria bacterium
TTGCTCCGGGCAGCTACTCAGCATCTATCAATGCTGCAGATTTAGCGAGCGGAAGCTATCGCATCGTTGCTCACACAGCAGTTGAAACAGTTCAACTTCCACTTGTGATCAACCGTTAATAATAGAGAGAAGTTTACCTTCTCTTAGTTAACAAAAAAAAGAGCCGGACGAAGTTTATCTTCGTCCGGCTCTTTTTTTTGTTTTTTTCCTGCCCTGAAATAGGTTGACACAATAGAGGAGAAGTCCTAATGTCAGCAAGGAGTAAAATATAAGTTTCGGGCTAAGATATGGAGTCACCTATTCAAACCAATGCAAATTCAAACTCATAACTCACCACCCGAATACTACATATAAATATTGCAGCGAACCAAAAGCATTCGTATTTTTGCAGTATGTTATCCTTATTCTAAAGCCGTTTAACTGTTTACCCTGTCGCTGTTACTACTACAAAGGACTTCCATAATGAAGAATATTCTTTTCTTTTTTCTTGTGCTGCTTCTGCTTACTTCGTGTGATAAGAAAACAGATAGTGGTACTAATAATACTCCTGTTGATTCTACTGCCGTTATGTCCAAGGGGATGACGTCGCTTCCCAATCCTATTAACCGAAATTACGGGTCGGGTAAATTCCACAGGGTGGCTGTGGAACTTGAAAACGGAAATATTCTTGTTGCAGGCGGCTATACGTACGATGATATGAGCAGAAAATGGGGAGTGTTGCCTGCCGAACTATACGATACAACTGCCAAGAAATGGGAACAATTAGGACCTTTAGTAGTAGGGACACAGTCACAGGATAAGATTTTCTTACTAAATGACGGACGTGTCTTTTTCAAATATGGAATTACCGCCGATGGTGTATCGCTGGATAACGGCTTGTATTACTTCAGTATATTCAACCCAAAAACCAAAACATGGGAAATGAAATATAATCCCGCTTCATTTACCGACCGCTCTCCTATTCAAGATTGTTGCGTGTTATTTGACGGCTCTGTTTTTATCATCACGAAGGATTACCACTATGTTTGGAATCCGAACTCAGACACGTATTCTGCCAAGGTTAACAACAAATACGATGCATCCTCTGCCAGATGTGTACGGCTTGCCAATGGCGAGGTATTAGTTTGCGGAGGCAAGGGAGGAGTTTCTACTGATGCTACGGACTACTGTTTTCTGTACCCAAGCTACAAAGTAAGCAGAATGCTTAGCCGCAAAACAGTTTTTGATATTTTTGCCACAGATGATAACAGGGCATATATCTTAATAGCCGGACATGACTTACCCAATAATTCACCTGTTAGCAGTCCTTATCAATATTATGATTATGCAAGCAATTCCTGGATACCGATTAATGTTCCCACATACACTTCCGGAAATGCACTAAGTCAAGGTGTAGTTATGTTCCCTTCCAAAAAATGTTATCTTCTAAGCGAAGAATACTTAGGGATATTTACCGCAATGTTCGACCTTAATACTTTAAGTTTAGAACCGAACAGAATTTTCGAGTTCTCAGTACGACCGATTGCTACTAAGTTAGCATCGCTTATCAAACTCAGAAACGGCAAGATTTTTATTTTAGGGTATGACCCCAATAATAAGCTCAATGAATGCTACATCTACGATTCAAAGGTTGATTATCCATAGTAGAAGATTTGCGAATTTGCATGTTAAGAGCGGGAGCTTAGGTTAACTATAAGTGAACACAGTTCATTACTATATCGTTCCCTATGATGTAAGGATATAATTTTGAGCAGCGATTACTTTCAAGTTTTAGTACTTCTTTGCTATTGATGGCACTCGGCAGGCATGGTGGGTGTAGAAGAAAGTTTAGGGCTAAGATATGGTATCCCTAAAGCCATCCCCCGCATGATGAACATCACCGCTAGCAATGCCATTGCTACGGGCAGGTAACGCCTTACTGTATTGCGCACATTGAGTGATATTACATTGGTTGCAAGAGATGCTGCAAGCATCGTAGGCAGCGTTCCTAAGCCGAAGAGTGCCATGTAAGCCGCTCCCTCTCCGATGCTATTAGTAGTAAGTGAACCTCCAATTCCTACATACACAAACCCGCATGGCAATAACCCGTTTAGAAGTCCGATTGCAAAAAGCGCAGGCATCGAGCCATGTCCGAACAACTTCCCTATTCCTGATTTGAGGCGTGATACAAATGGAGCAATCCAGCCAACTGAAAGCAACTTCCCTGTAAATTTACGTGGGACAAGTATTGCGAGCAGCATCACTATTCCGATGGTAATCGAAAGCCGCTCTTGAAATCCCGCCAACGATACCGCCTGCCCTACAAATCCAAAAAATATCCCCAGTATTGAATACGTTGTTACACGACCAAGATTATAAAGGATACGACCTGAAAGGAATTTCCAACGGTCTTTATTGCGAGGGAGGGCAAAGGCGATTGCACCGCACATTCCTACGCAGTGTAAGCTCCCTAAAAGTCCGATTGTGAAGGCAGTCCAGAGTTCCATTTAATTATAAATACATTATTCAGCAATTTCAGAAATCCCCCTCAATCCCCCTTTATCATGAGGGAGGCACAAGAGATAATAAGTCATTAAGAATGAGAGAGCTACGCCATCCCCTTGTTAAAGGGGAACGAGGGGATTAAACACACCTTCCCCAAAAATCTGGGAACTATAGTATATTGTACTTCAATCCAAACAATAATCAGACTTGAGAGTTTCTATTTCCCGCTCGGCATTGACTAACCCTTCTTCAAATCCCTCTGTGCTTATAACTGAATCTTCTGCAAGTTCATAATAATACGAAATTGCTTCCGATAAATTTCTAAAAAACACCTGATAATACATTTTTCTTTTAATATCAGTATTTACATCGGGCTCTTTACGTAGCTCATTTTTCAGATAGGTGATGTAGAGATTCAATTCAGCAATAAAAAAATGAGGACGCTCTTTATTGCTCAAAATATCGGCTCTGCCATAAATATGATCAACCATCGTTTGCAGAGAAACGATACCTGAAAAATTCACGATATTCGGTCCGGGGCAAATATTAACCGCTTTCAATTTTTTAAGGAAGGGTTCATTGTATGCAAGAGAAGCAGCATTGCTTAAACCAACACATAAGCACTCTTTTGCCAAGATTTCCGCTTTTTGCTTTTCAAATTCATCTTCGGGAAGTTGAAGCGTTTTCAACTGTTCCAATTTTAGTTTTTGATATTTATGCGAAGCTGTGCAAATCGGTTCATCGGTAAACTCTGTATTGGACATTAGATGCTTTTCCGTGCAAGGGCTGCCGGGCTTCCCACTGTCAATCCGTGCTTGTTTTTCCAAATCTCCGGTAGTTCCCTTTAAATAATGAAACTTTACACCGAGCGGTGAATTGCTGCTCAGAACTACATCTTTTTCTTTCGCTTCGGAAAGCAATTTTAATGTATCCTCATCAACAGTAGTAGCCTCGGGTACAAGCAGAAAAGGAGTTCCCCATCCTGTACTTGTAACGTTATAATATGTACGGAGGAATGAATCTTCCTCATGCGTTCCGATTCCCCCTTGAACCGAAATTTCTATTTCGGGGGGTTGAGAAAAATCGTATCCAAGTTTATTGAAAATTGCAGCTTTGTAAATCTGAAACATAGATTCAGATAGCTCCTGCTGGTTGTGTTTAAACTCCTCCAGAATCGGTCCGAGTAAATACCCTTGGGTTGCAAAGGCATGTCCACCGCAATTCAAACCAGATTCAATCCTAAATTCACTAACCCAAATTCCTTTTTTCGCTAAGTACTTCCCTTGTATCAGCGCCGACCTATAATCGCTCACTTTCACTATTACCTTTTTAGTAAACTCAAAATTTTCATCGGGATCGAAGGTATTCAGCCGTTCAAGATAATTATACAGGCGGGGATTCAATCCTGCCGAGAATATGATTGAAGAATTGCGAAGGGAGCTATTACTATAACCACGTATAGCTGCTACGGCATC